>NZ_RZOS01001389.1:0-464 GCF_004022605.1 Mesorhizobium sp. M4B.F.Ca.ET.089.01.1.1 | reverse complement strand
GTCCGTAGCCTTGCCAAGTGCCCGGAACAGGGCAGACGATCCAGCCCCGACGGATACATCGTGATGGTCCATGTAGTTGTGGAAAAACGTTTGGAAGAGGTAGGCGACGATGTGGCGCCGCGCGATCTTTGGGTTGTCGACCTTGACGTCGGGATTGCGGGGATCGCCCGCGACGATCTGTTTGGGGTTGTTGTAGTAGTAGCCGTCGTGAGGGCCATTCTGGGCATAGGTCAGCACGGTTGAAAGCGACGAGCCGCGGCGTCCCGCCCGGCCGGCTCGCTGCTGGTAATTCTCCCGCTGCGGCGGCACGTTGCGCAGGCCTACCGCAACCAGGGAGCCGATATCGACACCCACTTCCATGGTCGTGGTGCAGCTCAGCACGTCTATCGGCTTGTCGGACTTCGCAATACGGACGTCCTTGAAACGCAGCTCAAATTGCTCGGTGGTCGCGTGCACCCGTGCAT
>NZ_RZOS01001388.1:0-465 GCF_004022605.1 Mesorhizobium sp. M4B.F.Ca.ET.089.01.1.1 | reverse complement strand
TCTCAATGCAGGCAATGCTCCGTGCGCTCTATGCCACGAAATCCCTACCTTTGGAGGAAACAACAATACCCTCCCGCCCTTCGATTCGGCATTCTGCAAGATTCTAGAGGGCGTTGTTGATAAGACGATGCCGAGCATCGCGAAGCCGGCTGGATGGAAAACGCCCGCGCCGAAATTCGCGCCCCACGTCAACATGTTTAGAGAGATCTGTGAGGGAGTGGCGGTAGCTGGTGGCGGAAGCGGTGGCTAAATATCACCTGAATCGCATGTGGACTGCTCTCAAACCCCTCAGACGTTTAACACCCACCAGATCGGAGAGAATAGGTGGCACAAGTCGCTAATGTGGCAGAGCAAGCCGCGTATTTCGTCTTTGAGCAGAGCTCACCTGAAGGCCTAACAAAACAGTTTGTGTTCAAACTGATTGATCCTGCCAAGATCGCGGAGGCGCGCGCCATTGTTGCAGAG
>NZ_RZOS01001387.1:0-466 GCF_004022605.1 Mesorhizobium sp. M4B.F.Ca.ET.089.01.1.1 | reverse complement strand
CGGCAGCGACAGCCAGCTCGTCACCGTCACCATCCATGGCACCAACGACAGCGCGGTGATCGGCGGCGTCTCGACCGACGACGTCACCGAGGACAATGGCGCCGACGGCATCGTTGCCGGCAACCTGACAGCCGACGGACTGCTGACCATCACCGACGTTGACGCCGGCGAGGCCAATTTCACCACCCAGGCCGCCACCGCCGGCAGCAACGGCTATGGCACCTTCACCCTCGCCGCCGACGGCAGCTGGACCTACACCGCCGACAACACCCAGGCCGCCATCCAGCAGCTCGGCGCCGGCGACACCATCACCGACAGCTTCACCGCCGTCTCCTCCGACGGCAGCGACAGCCAGCTCGTCACCGTCACCATCCATGGCACCAACGACAGCGCGGTGATCGGCGGCGTCTCGACCGACGACGTCACCGAGGACAATGGCGCCGACGGCATCGTTGCCGGCAACCTG
>NZ_RZOS01001386.1:0-467 GCF_004022605.1 Mesorhizobium sp. M4B.F.Ca.ET.089.01.1.1 | reverse complement strand
TTCTTCAACACGGCCTCGTCGATGAACTTCTGCGAGGCGAGGTTGCCGTTGGCAGTTTGGACATAGTTGGTTGACTTGGCGATGACTTCCGGCCGCATCAAGTAGTTGATGAAGGCGTGCGCTTCATCGACATGCCTGGCGTCGGCAGGAATAGCCAGATTGTCGAACCACATATAGGTGCCTTCTTTAGGGATCAGGTATTCGACCTTGACCCCGTTGTTGGCTTCCTTGGCGCGGTTCTTGGCCTGCAGCACGTCACCCGACCAGCCGATGCTGATGCATTTATCGCCATTCGCCAGGTCGTTGATGTAGGCAGAGGAGCTGAAGGTGCGGACATAGGGCCGGATTTTCGTGTAGATGCCACCACCGGCTTCGAGGTCTTCTTTCTTCTTGCTGTCGCCGTCCTTGCCGAGATAGTTCATGGCAATGGCCATAGTCTCCTCCGGCGCATCGACGATATTGATGCC
>NZ_RZOS01001385.1:0-467 GCF_004022605.1 Mesorhizobium sp. M4B.F.Ca.ET.089.01.1.1 | reverse complement strand
GCCTTGCGGCTCTTGCGGCCGCGCGGCCGGGCGCTGGCGCGGACCGCGAGCTTGATGGCGCTCTGGAGCCCCGGCGCGTTGAATCTTCCCTTGAGCCCCCGCCATTTCGTCAGCGTCGACCAGCTGGAGAGCCGCCGGCGCACCGTCGCGGGCGCATGCGGACCGTCGCTGCGCAGCAAGCCTTGCTCCTTCAGTGCAACTGCCACGTCTTGCGGTGTCATTCAGCCTAGATCGCTAGACTGTAGGTTGCTGAATCTTAACACTTACCGCTCATCCTAGTTTCCTGGATTCACCCTGAATAAGTGGATTCTTAGCCTGATTTAGTGGACGAAGGCGAGAGGGAAGCTGAATGGGCCGCAGGCCTGACAAGCTTGCCGCAGATGATGCGGCCTGGCAACTGGCGGTGGCGCGAGAGGCGGTAATCCGTCCGTTGGCGGCGAAGCGACGGCTGTCACCCGCCGACGGCG
>NZ_RZOS01001384.1:0-468 GCF_004022605.1 Mesorhizobium sp. M4B.F.Ca.ET.089.01.1.1 | reverse complement strand
CTACTTCCCAGCGCATTTGGCCGGCTTACGATGGCGGTAGCATTTGGTGGGAACCCAAACTGGAAACACTTGGCCGTAAGTTTCTTCTCCCGAAGTTCGTTGCCTTGGATTCTTCCCATCTCGGCGCTATCGCCGGGGACAAGGCTGGTAAGGACGGCGAGCGCGTAAGACGGGCCGAGGCCTTCGATCAGGCTTTTATGGAAACCGGTAGTGTTTTGCTGCTCTCCTGGCATCATTTTCAGGAACTGTTTTCGCACCGAAGTGAGGAAGTAGCCGCGCAGCGTGTCGCATACCTTCAATCGCTGCCCTTGGTCGCCTCTATCGCCTCCTTCCAGAAAGAAGACATTGTCGGCTCGGCCGCCAGCCTGCAATCTTTCGAGATTGCTGCCGCATTCCAATATCCGGCTGCGGGCGCCGCAGTGGTGCGCGAAGAAGCGGCGAAAGCCATGTTTCGTCTCACCAGCGGTG
>NZ_RZOS01001383.1:0-468 GCF_004022605.1 Mesorhizobium sp. M4B.F.Ca.ET.089.01.1.1 | reverse complement strand
CCATGTGGACACCCGCCTCCAACTCCTGCTCGACCTTGCTGGTATCAGGAGGGAGTAAGCACCGAGATGGCCTTGTCACTGCGTGTCCTTTCCGCCTCCGAGGTGCTGGCGAGTGCGATGGTCGGCTTGTCGATCCAAGGGCCCCCAGAAGCGGTTCGGCGCGCGTTGATTGCGGCGCACCTGCATGCGGCGTGCGACGCAGACGGAGCACGGGATGGTCACGGCGTGTTCACAGGGCGCCTTACCGACATGATCGAAACGAATCTTGGAGGCTTAATTGCGCCTGCTGAGGCGCGCCCGCTGGCTAACAAGGTGTTGGAGGCGCTCGAGGAAACGGGCGACCTTTGGCGGTCACCTAGAGGCTACTGGAAGTCAACACCTCCGCGCGCCGTCGCATTATCGGGAGGGTTGTCCTTCTTGCTAGGCGCTCTCCCGTCAGGTGGCTTTGTCACGGCAGGGGTCATGCGC
>NZ_RZOS01001382.1:0-468 GCF_004022605.1 Mesorhizobium sp. M4B.F.Ca.ET.089.01.1.1 | reverse complement strand
GTATTGATGGCGGCGAACTTCACCTGCAGCCAGGTCGTTTCGTCCTGATCGACCGTAATGCGATGACGTCCCGCCCAAGGTGCGTATTCCAATGAAACCGGACGGTGATTCCGAAACGAAACCGGACGCCTATTCCGATAAAATACCGGACGCGATTCCGAGGCGAAGCCGGACGGCTTAGAGCGCCTCTGGGTCGTTTTTGATATTTGTTGCGCGGCGACAACTACGGTGGCCGGTTCAGCGACGACTATGATGGCCGGTGGGCGCCGGTCGGGCCCGGTCGTAGGGAGGGGCGGAGCCCCGACCGGAGAGCGGGTCTGACCGGCGTGCGCGACAGAAGTCCCTTGCGAGGGGGTCTGATCGGGGCGCGTGGAGCGGTGGTATCGGAACACCTATCAAGCCGCGTTTGTTGAGGTCCTGGGTGAAGCGCCGGGTAATGCGCTCCAGCTCCTGCGGGGACCACTCACG
>NZ_RZOS01001381.1:0-469 GCF_004022605.1 Mesorhizobium sp. M4B.F.Ca.ET.089.01.1.1 | reverse complement strand
GGATCAGGCTGACCGTAGCAGTCAACAGGCCGATGCGGATGGCGTTGAAGGTGACTTTCCAGAACACCGGCGACATCAGCGAGTCTGCATAGTTGCCCCACTGGAAATCCGGAACGATGCGGTAGGAGGCGGATGACCAGAAGCTGTAGACGAGAAGGATAAGGCTGGGAACGACGAAGAAAGCCAACATGTAGGCGACCGTGGGGCCCGCCAGGATTGCACTAGTCCTTGTTCGTGCCAGGCTCATCTTTTGCCTATCCCGGCGGGTGACGGTCCGTCGTCCGCTCGCACTTTTGAGTACGTGGCTCAATTTTCAGCCGCGGAGTCGGCTGGGCCACGATCATCAAAGTCTCAGTTGTAATGCATGTCCCCGGCGGCTGGTCGAACCCTGTTGACCGCGCACTTTGTTCTTCCAGTAGGTTCTTCCAGATTGACGCGTCACACAATTTCGCAGACACAGGTTTGTTGA
>NZ_RZOS01001380.1:0-469 GCF_004022605.1 Mesorhizobium sp. M4B.F.Ca.ET.089.01.1.1 | reverse complement strand
CACTTAGGGTGGCGACACCGGCAGACACATGGGATGGTTTGCTTGGCTCGCTCAAAAGTTTAGCTCCCTCCTGAAGCAGTTTTGCGCGCCCTTCGTTCTCAGCTTGATTGGCCTGCCTAACGCTAATGGAGCCTCGCCAGCTAACCGTGCAAAAAGTTACCAACGCGAACAGTGCAACACCGAAGGGGGCGAGCGCTTGGGCCAAGCGGGTATCATGCTCCCCATCGAAGCCGTTACCGAAAATGAAGAGAAAGGCGGCTACGATAGCCACGGCCGTGAACGTCGCACTGACGATAGACAGCACATACCAATGCTTTTCGGTAATAGTTGGCCACTCGCCGGTTGAATCCTTACCCCTACGTTCGGTCACGTAGCCCCCCAGCTCGACGTTTATCCGAACGCACATGCCAGTATTGCGTCAGCTTTGTTAGCGCTACAGATTCAATCATGGCGCTCGACAGCTACGGGG
>NZ_RZOS01000137.1:0-13109 GCF_004022605.1 Mesorhizobium sp. M4B.F.Ca.ET.089.01.1.1 | reverse complement strand
AAAACTAAAAGTATGTAAATCGCGATTTTCTGGCGCATGAATATGCGCAAATTGGTCGGCCGGAACTTCGCCCGCCTGCGTCGAGAGAAAGGCCTGACCCAGGAAGAGGTGGAAGCGCGTTCCGGCTTCAGTCAGCAATATCTCAGCGGCCTGGAACGTGGTCGAAGGAATCCGACCGTAATCACGCTTTATGAACTGGCCCAAGCCCTCGGTGTCGGCCACGTCGAATTGGTCGAGCCTGACAACGAGCCCTAACCAAAGCTGGCTCGACTACAATAGGTATCTTTCCGCCGCGACAGGGCAGGGGCGGTTAGCGGAACTTCCATGAGGCGAGGGCGCTGAGGTCGATCCAGCACGCGCTCCTATGCCAATTCCATCGCTCCTAACTTTTCAGGGCGTGGAGAAGGAGCCGCCCGTATAATCATTTGTTATAGGCAAATTTCTGCAAATTATAGATTGAATGAATAGGTTAGCTCAGTAAGTTAGAGGCAATCCTGCAAAGCCGTTGCGGGATATCCCTTAGCAGATTTTCGCAATCTTTAAGCTGTCAGCCAGAGATGTATCGCGTGAGGACGCCGTACATATTGCGGAATTGCGAATTGATGGATGAGTCTCATGGGCGGTTTTGCTGCTCAATTCGCTGCCGCCTTCTTGATTACTGTCGGCCTTGCTCTTGTTAGTGGGTTCCTCGGCACCGCATTCGGCCTGCTGTTGGCCATCTCGCAAGGCACGTCTGCAGCCCGTTTCAAAAGTGTCGTGACGGCTTACACGACCGTGGTTCGCGGTGTTCCAGAGCTCGTCATAATCCTTCTCATCTATTTCGGTGGAACCACCTTCGCCAGCAAACTTGCCGGCAGGTATGTGGAGGTGAACGCTTTCACCGCAGGGGTCATCGCGCTGACTGTTGTCTTCAGCGGCTATGCGACCGAGGTTTTCCGCGGTGCAATCGCGGCGGTACCAGCGAGTCAGACCGAAGCGGCGAAGTCACTTGGCCTGAAAGCCTGGCAGCGCTGGTTGTTCATAGTTGGTCCGCAGATGCTAAGGCTGGCGCTGCCCGCCTATGGCAATCTTTGGATATCGCTATTCAAGGATACGGCACTGGTCTCTGTCGTCGGTCTGACCGACATCATGCGCGTTGCCTACGTCGGCGCCGGATCCTTGCGCGCGCCGTTGACCTTCTACCTTGCCGCATCCTTTTTCTATCTGTCCTTGACGACGATCACATTGCTGTCGATCCGCTCGGCGGAGCGGCGCTATCCCGCATTCAGTCGATAGGGGGCGCGACACCATGAACGTTGGCTTGATGTTCGACGCGCTACGGGTTCTGCCCTCAGGAATCGGTCTCACCTTGATCCTCACGGTTCTGTCGCTGACGGCCGGATTTCTTCTGTCGGTGCCGTTGGCGTTCGCTCGCGCGTTTGGACGCCAAAGCGTCTCGTACGCGGTGCTGGCCTACACCTATGTCATCCGCGGTACGCCCATGCTGGTTCAGCTCTTTCTGCTCTATTATGGTTTGAGCCAGATCGAGGCTGTGCGCGCCAGCGTCTTCTGGGTGATCCTTAAGGACCCCCTCTGGTGCGCCCTGTTCACTTTTTCGCTAAACAGCGCGGCGCACACGACCGAAATCCTGTGCCGCGGTCTCCAGTCCGTGCCGACCGGTATCGTTGAGGCCGCCAAGGCGCTTGGCCTGAAACGCTTGCAGATCGCCCGCCTTGTCACCTTTCCGATCGCTTTCAGGATTTCGCTTCCGGCTTACGGAAACGAGGTCGTGGGGATGATCAAGGGCTCGTCGTTGGCAAGCACGGTTACGCTGCTCGAGTTAACCGGCATGGCGAGACAGATGGTGTCCGCCACCTTCGCGCCTTACGAGATATTCATCGTCGCAGGAGCGATCTATCTCGCGCTCACGACACTCACCGTAAAAGCCACCCAGTTTTTGGAACGGCGGCTTTCGACCGGCGGCACTCCAAAGCAAAGACGCAAGGCGCGGCTCCGTCCGACCTTGCCCGACCACGAGATCACGACACTCGCGCCGTGACGCCGCAGTCCTACGGCTGCTTTCCCACCCAAACCAAAAGAAGGAGGTGCTCTATGCGCATGTCACTGGCTATTGCCATTTCTGTCGCGTCCCTGTTCGCAGCCTTGCCGACACGTGCCGAAAGCGAGCGAACGATAACGATCGCCACCGAAGGGGCGTCGCCGCCTTGGGACGGGACAGACGCGGATGGCAAGCTTTACGGCTACGATGTCGATGTCGGTCTCGAGTTGTGTAATCGCCTCAAAATCAAATGCAGCTTCGTGGCGCAGGATTGGGATGGGATCATCCCTGCGCTGCTCGTCGGGAAATACGACGTCATCATGTCTGGGATGGCGATCACGGAGAAGCGCAAGCAGCAGATCGCATTCTCCAGCCCATATGCCAGCGGTTACAACCAGTTCGTCGTGCGTAAAGAGCTTGGGCTCGATGCCGGCGACACCAAACAGAAAGTCAACCTCTCGACCATTGGCGACAAGGAGAAGGCAACCATCGAGTGGCTCAGATCGACCCTTAGCGGCAAAGCCATCGGTGTGCTTCGTTCATCGAACTCCGAGGCTGTTGTGAAACAACTCCTCGGCGATGTCGTGACCATTCGCAGCTATGACAGTCTGGACAATTTGAAGCTCGACCTTACCGCGGGACGTGTCGATGGCGGCCTGGCCGACTATTTCACATGGCGCGATTTCCTGGAGGTACCTGGTGGATCGGTTGCGGTGTTTTTCGGACCGGAGCTCAATGGTGGTCTCTGGGGTCCGGGTGTGGGCGCCGGCATGCGGAAAGACGATACCGAACTGCTCACCAAGTTCAATGCGGCGCTCGACGCTGCCAACAAGGATGGCACCATCAAGTCGTTGAGCCTGAAGTGGTTCAAAACTGATATTTCTCCGGCCTTGCCAAAATAGCCCGACGATCTGCGCCGACTTCGATGTTGTGCTGGCCGAGTGTCGGCGCCCGACCCTCCACGACCATAGGGCGAGTTCCATGAAAGACCCATTTTGCGCGGTCGTAACCGGCCAATCACTGATCACGCATGACGTTCGTCATGTTCAAGACGAACGGTTCGCGGAGGTTGTACGCTTCTTGCAGCAGGGTGACGTCGTCTTCACCAATTTCGAATCGACGATCCTTGGCAAACATGGTGGTTGGCCGACCAAGGGCAGGTACTTCGGCTATTCCAGGGCCGAAGTTCTGGATGCATTGCAGGACATTGGTTTCAACGCGCTCGCCTTAGCGAACAACCACGCGTTCGATCTCGGTGCTGGCGGCGTCCTCTCGACGCTAGAGGAAGTTCAAGAACGGGGCTTCCTGCATGCGGGCATCGGGGTCGACGCGACCGATGCCCGGGAACTGGGCCGCCGCCGGCTAGGTACACGCGACGTCGCTCTTCTTGCGATCGATGCGGGTCCCGGCCCGTCCAGCATGTATGCCGAGAACCACACGGCCTTTCGCCCGTCTCGCCCTGGCGTCAACCGGCTTAAGACCGTTCGAAAAATTGGAGTGCCGGACGGGCATTTCCGGCGGTTGGCACGGCTTGGAGGCCATTTGCAAAGTTCTCCCTTCGAACTGACCAATTATGCGCAGCCGGAAGATCCGCCGGAGGTAGCGAGCGACGGGGAGCTCAATTTCTACGGCACCGTGTTCACCCAAGCAGCCAATTTCGGCCGCATGGTCGAAGTCGATCAAGCGAGCGCGAGCATCCATCTGTCTGCCATCGGTCAGGCGTCTGCGCGGGGCGATTTCGTCATCGCCTATCTGCACCACCACCATTGGGAACCGGGCTGGCAGGATGTGCCGCGCTGGGTGCAGACCTTTGCCCGCACATGCATCGACGCCGGCGCAGACGTCTTCGTCAGCCACGGTGCCCCGGTTCTTCAGGCGATGGAAGTCTACAATGGCTCGCCAATCTTCTATGGTCTCGGAAATTTCCTGTTTCACGTCCATCCGGACGAGGGCGAATGGGATCCTCCGGAAGTCTGGCAGAGCATTGTCGCGGCTTGCCGCTACGATGCGAATGGAACGCTCGAAAACATAGACCTTCTGCCGGTCGTTATCGGCGAGGTAAATGAACGCACCGGTTCCGAGCCGGGCAAATTGGTTCCCGTCCCCGCCGCCGGACACGTGGCGCGAGATATTCTCGAGGGGTTCGCAAGCCGCTCGCGTGCCTTCGGTACCGGCATCGAAATATCCGGGTACTCAGGCAGAATGGCTGTGCCGACAGCGCGCAAGTTCGGCTGACGATCGACACAAGAACCCAAGATCGACGTCGTCGGATTTTCTATCCGAGGAGTAATGAAGCATTGTCGAATCCGAAGCCTTTTGGAGCAGCGCCAAAATCAAAGCTTGAGCGTGATCCTCACCCCGTCGATGTTTACGTCGGTAGGCAGATCGCGACTGTTCGCGTCCAGTCAAACGTATCACAGGCTCAACTCGCCCGGTCGATTGGCGTCAGCTTTCAACAGCTTCAGAAATACGAGAGTGCAAGAAATCGGGTGAGTGCGTCTATGATCTATGAGATTGGCAAGTCCCTGGGCGTTCCCACCAGTCGTTTTTTCGAAGAACTCCAGGACAGTGACGAGAGCGGCCGTCTGAATTCACATCTGCCGGTCGATGAGCGCATTGGCTTCATTGCCAGCGCAGAAGGTCGGCGCCTGATCGAGCAACTTGTTCAACTACCTCCGAGGGTGCGAGCCCGCATTTCTGCGCTTATTGCCGCAATCGGGTGAAGAGCAGAACCACCAGATAGGACGCCTATTGCAGACGCAAACCCAGTGACGAGAGCCATCAGGGCGAATGCTGCTGCTCCAGGGCTGTTCCGCTTCCGGAAATCACCTCGTGCGCGCTTTACACAGTAGTGAAGAAACCAGCTCGGAGAAGGCAGCGGGTCGCCTTCAAGCTCGCGCGGGGTGAGCGTAGTCCACGCCACCGCTATGGAGAGGTAGATGAGCGACGCCTAGTATCGGCTGCAATTCCGAGCCGCAATTGTGCAGAAATGCGCCAAATGTGACGGCGGTCGTCACCGTGGGTCGAGTGCCAGCAGATGTGGTAAGCTTGATTGTCGGCGAGTAGGAGAGGTCCAGAACCAATGACTTTGAGACGAACCAGAGCTTACGTCACATCCGGCTTGGTTCTAGCGGTTTGCATTGTATTTGCTTGGCAGAACGCCACTGCCGCTCAAAATTGCGACGCAGCCGCGACGCCCGGCGTCAATTGGCAGGACTGTGACAAAAAGCTTCTCATCCTTAAAGGACGGGACCTGAGCGGGGCGAACCTGATCGGTGTTGATTTCACTTCGACCGACCTCAGGAACAGCAACCTCCTTGCGGCAAATTTTGAGAAGGCAACGCTTGTGCGTGCTTCCCTAGCCGGCTCGACCGCCAAAGGAGCCCGGTTCGACAAAATCGAGGCCTACAGGACCGACTTCAGCCATATGGACGCGCAGGGCGCTGTGTTTACGAGCGCGGAAGTGCAGCGCTCGAATTTCCAGGACGCCAATCTGACCAATGTTGATTTCACAAAGGCGGAATTAGGGCGAGCGCAGTTCCATGACGCCGATATCAGTGGCAGCCGCTTTTCGTTTGCCAATCTCGCGCGGGCGGACTTCCGAGGAGCGACGTTCACCGAGCCGATAGACTTTGACCGCGCTTTTTTCTTTCTGACCCGTATCGAGGGCCTCGATCTTTCCAAATCGGCGGGTCTGTCCCAATGGCAGCTCAACATGGCTTGCGGAGACACCCGGACCGAGTTGCCGTCTGGCTTGACCAGGCCTGAAGATTGGCCCTGTCAATTCCAGCAGGAATAGTTGTCGGCAAGCAAACTGCCGCAATGCTGCACCCGACAGGGTTGGAGGCCATCTGCTAGCGGAACAAGGGTCGGGTGAACGCGAAGCGGCGTCGCATCCACGGACCAAGATGATGACGACATGCGTGATCCCGAGGCCCGTTTCGAAACCTTGCTGGAATGGGTTGCGCAAGCCCCGCAGGCGAGTGCGGTCAAGGTAGCCCATGTCTTCGCTGCATGGTCCAGAACGATGTGAGCGGGGAGTAGCGCTGGTCGGCGCTTGCTCTGGCATTGATCGACATCGCTACCGGCCGAGGTCCAATCCTACGCGTGTTCGGGCATAGGTTCTTCACCGATGCCGGATGGGACGATTCTGGCTCGAATTCGTGCGCTATCGACGTTTCCTCTGATCGCGGTGACCGGCGCGATCTGCTGAAGCGCGGCCTGTCAGGGCTGCCGATGTCTCCGCCATGGATGATGTGGTCGACTCCGATCAGGCGTCGTTTCGCCTCAGGCCTCAACAGGCCGTGGGTGTCAGAGATGATGCCTATCCTGAATGGCATTGTCGGCCGTTATATGGTGAGCACATCGAGATCGGCCGCAATACGGCTGTTCGGAAATGCTCGCACAGCTTCCGCGAGGATTTCTTCGTCGGCATTGCGGCCGGAGATATGCGTCAGAACGAGCTGCTTCACGTCGCTCGTCGCTGCCAGCGATGCCGCCTGCGCAGCCGTGAGATGTCCATAGTCGCGCGCCATGGCCGCATCTCGTTCCAGGAAGGTGGCTTCGATCACCAGAGGGTCGGCACCGCGGACATGGTCCGCCAGCTCATCGGTCGACTCCGTGTCGCCGATGATGGCCAGCTTCTTGCCTCCTTCCAGCGGCCCCAGCACGTCTTCGGGAGCAACTGTGCGGCCATCCGCGAGGGTGACAGACCGGCCTTCCACCAGTTCCTTCCTGATTGGACCGTCTGGCACTCCCAGGGATGTGAGGTGCTCGGCGCGAAGGTGTCGGCGCGGCGGCGTTTCGAGCACGAAGCCATAGCTCTCTGTGTCGCGGTGGCGAACCGGAAGGCAGTCGATCGTGAATTCGTCCGCTTGAAAAAATCGACCGGGCGTCAGCGGTTCAAGCGTTAGGGGGATCGGCGCTCGTCCTTCACCCCACAGACCGGCCAGCATGCGCACGACGACGTCGAGAGTGTCCGGTCCTTCATGGACCGTCATGAGATCTTCGCTTTGCCGCAACCGGAGTGTCGAGAACAGGCCGGGGATTCCAAGCATATGGTCAAAATGGGCATGCGTGAGCAGTAGGCGATGAAGCCGCCGCAAGCCGGCGCCGCTCCGCAGCAGCTGGCGCTGGGTGCCTTCCCCGCAGTCGACCAGAACTCGCTGGCCTCCGGCCTCGACCAGCAGGGCAGGGTGATTTCGCTCGGCAGAGGGTACGCTGGCCGAGGTGCCAGGAAACGTTTTTCGCGGATGATCACAAACCATTCATTCATTGCTTCGCTCAGCGAAACCAGCATGACGATTCCCGCCGAAAGGAGACCCGGCCTTAGTACCCTGCTCGTGACACAGGACAATGGCGAGCCGTGCCACTGTCTCAAGTTGGAGGTGAGGCGAAGTTAACGCTGGCGGTGCGTTGTGTAGCGCCTGGAAACTGGATCGCCCTTCGGTGTCGGTGACGACGGCCTCTCCGTCGATGAGCGTTGAGCGGACCTTCAGTTTGCGTGCTTCCGATAGAATAGAGGAAAGCGGCCGGACCGGTCCAGGCCGGAGCGAGTATAGGCGCGTGCATCGCCGCCGCCCACGACGACGAGAATGCGATAGCCATCGTAGTTCATTTCGTGGATCCAGCGGTCGCCGGGTTCGACGAGCCGAAAAGCGGGTGGCCCTAATGTGGCCTGGTCTCAATGCGGCTTCGTTTGACGATCACTCGGCGCCAAGGCTTGGTTGCCCGCGGCCGATGGTCAGGGTGCGTTGTCCAAGTCGCTCGATCGGTCGCCGCGGGCGCCCTCACCAGAATCCCGGGGATTGGTAACGCGATCGCAGATATCGTGCGCAGGCTCTATGAAACGGGCACGCATCCGCGCCTTGAGAAGCTGGGCGAGGTCGGCAGCTGTGCAGGCGAGCGGCCAGTCCCCTCCGCCGCTCCCCAAGCAAGAGCCCGTCGTTCTCTCCCCGAGACGGCGGGCTTCGCGTTTCCTACAGGTATCGCGCCACGTCGATGCTCACGTACGGCAGGGTTTAGGCGCTTGTCGCGTCAACCTGAGCATGATCCGGGGCCGTAGACAAGGTCTGGTGGTCGGCCCGGTGCTCAGGCCAAGGCGGCTCGCCTTATTGGTGGTCTCACGTCTGGGAATTTCTCGTCATGGTCCTGGCAATGCCTTGGCAGCCTTGGTCAGGGTCGCGCGATCTTTGCCGTGCTTGCGGATGAGTTCTCGATCTTGAGCCGGTGTGATGTTGTTCTGCAGGGCGAATAAATTCACCTCATACTCATCGTCAAGCGAGATTTGGCCTGCGGCGCGGAGGTCGGCTCTGCTTTTGTCCTTTGCCATTTCTTCTATTCCGCAGCGCAATGTGTCCGCCGACGGCGCCACGTTCTGTTGCCGGTGTGTCGACCACCAGTCTGAGCCTCAGGGCGCGCTAGTGATGGGCTCCCTTCGGCGGAAAAGACAATTCCCGATCCTTCGAAAGCCAGCAGCATAGCGGCGACCCTGTGTGGATGCGGTTTCCTTAGCCCGTTCTCGAAACCGCTGATCGTACCTTCGCTAAGATTGCACTTGGCGCCAAGCCGCACGCGCGACCACTTCAATAGCATTCTTGCTGCTCGCAACTGCTCTGCTGTCAGGTTTCGCACGTCACGGACCTCCTGCTGACCAACAGCGATCTGAACGGAAGGTTCCGGAGCATTTCAGGGTTTGCTAACGGAACTGAAAGCGGCCATGCGATATTGAATCAAATTCGATGTTGCGTGGGTCCCGATGCGTAAGCGTGCCGGCGAGGTGCGGCTGTCGTTTGTCGAGCCGTTGATGCCCGTCCCTGGTCGAGAAGCCGCCCGAGGGCGACGGCTGGCTGCACGAAGTAAAATTCGACGGCTACCGCACCCAGATCGTCATCGATGACACCGAAGTGCGGATCTTCACTCGGCGCGGCCTCGATTGACAGCCAAATACGGTGACCTGGTGGAGACCGCCAAAGGGCTGAACGCTCAAAGCGCGATTATAGACGGAGAAATCATCGTCCTGAACGATGCGGGCGTCTCTGATTTTGGCGAACTGCGCAAAGCCATCACCCGGCGCCAGCACGACCTCTATTTCGTCGCATTCGATTTGCTGCACCTGAATGGCCACAATTTGCGAGACATGCCGCTCGAGGACCGGCGCGAAATCCTGGAGGCGCTGGTCCCGGCAGGAAAACGCACCCACTTCAGCCAGGCGCTGTCCGGCGATGCGCGATCGATCTTCCATCTTGTCGACCAGGCCGGCCTCGAAGGCATGGTGTCGAAACGCAGGGACAGCGTTTATCGGAGCGGGCCGTCAACCAATTGGCTGAAGGCGAAGTGCTACACCATCGACGAACATGACTTGCTCGGCGTCGAGCGGGAAGCAGGCAAACCGGCCTTCGCTCTGATGGCTGAGCGCGGTACCGGGCGCTACGTTGGGAGCGCGTTCATCACCTTGAACCGGGAAATGCGCGAACGGCTCTGGCAGCGCGTCCAGGAAGCTCCAGGAAGCCGCCGAAGGGTATGAAGCGGCCGGCGACGCAATGGGTGAAGCCTGGCCTGATCGGACGTGTGAAGCACCTGCGCGGCGAGGAGGATCTGCGCCACGCGTCTTTGCAGGACTTCCGCGAGGTAGGGACACCCTAGAGGCGGTCATAGGGAAATAGGCTCTGAAGTATGGTGAGGCGACGTTGACCGCCGCCTCACCTGCTTTGACGAGCCATCGGGCTTTTCCGGAACCGTTTGCGTGTTTTCCTATTTTGGAAATCGAAGGGACCGCATCGCAAGGAGACAACGATGAACCGGCTACTTTTCGCGTTACCTATCTTGGTCCTGTCCACTGGGCTTGCCATTGCACAGTCAACCAGCACCACGAGCGGATCTTCGACGACGACCACCACGACGACGACGATGCCGAGCACTACCGATCAAGGCACGGACCCGACCACAACCAGCGACACCAACCCGAAGTCCGCGAAGGATTGCGCGCCCGGCCACCAGGCCGGCAGTGCGAAGCAGGCGGCTCCGGGGCAGCAGGACACCGATGCAAAGTCGGCTGCTCCAGGTCAGATGAAAACGACGACCGAAGGCTGTTGAAGCGAGCGACACGACGCAGATTGGCCGGCGTCAAGGGCACAGGCCGATCGCGTTTTCATATCCGCGCCGCCGGCAGCAGCTCGGCGGTGCGGTAGCCTCTTTCCCGACGCAACCAAACGGAACCAAAGCCGCCTGCCAGTGGTTAGTACCAGTCGTCCGCACCCAGCCGAGGCACACGGACGCTTGGAAGAGTCCATCGCGCTTTCGCCCCCGACTGAGGGAGGAGAGCGTCATGCGCTTTTCAGAACGTACGCGTCCGTCTGGGGACGCGCCTGCTTCCGCGACCTTGCAGCTAGGACAACGGGTGATCCGTAAGGATACTACCGAGCGCGGCATTGTGGTCGCCACCACTGACCAAACAATCAAGGTGAAGTGGGATCGCGGTCGAACAAGCTACTTCCGTCGTGGCGCGGAAGGGAATGTGCTCCATGCGCCCGCAGGGTGAAGGGCGCACGCTATGGCCTCCCCGACCTATATCAGCTCGGATGATCTCGACATGCTGATCCAGGCATTGACGGAACATAGCCACGACTTTGGCATTTGCGCCGACGCCGAACGAGATGATGTCGCGCGGCTTATGATGGTCCTCTTCGTCAGCGGGATCGATGATGCCGCTGACATGAAGTCGGCTCTGGCCGCGTCGAGGCTCGTCCACTAGTTCACTGGCCTTCCCGTGGCGTCTGGAAGGTCCCTACGAGACCGCCCTGATCGCCAGCGCCACGCAAATCGCCAGTGGAAAGATCAAGCAGACAGCCATTATGGCAACCACGAGATTGCCAAGGCGCTCCGTTCGCTGCTTGGCAAGATCGGCAGCATGATCGTCAGTTGAAATGAGATCAAGGATCGAGAAATCTTCAGGGGTGGGTGTGTCGTTTGCGAGCCGACCTGCGACGTCAGGTAGATCCGGCCTGCTCTGGACAAGGGTCATATTCGTCTCGCTGTCAGGCACCGCATGCTGCAAAGCCAAGGCGCCCACCATGTTCGAAAGGTAAGCATGGCAGGCACCCAGGAGGACCGACGACGGAGTGGGTCGGATTTGTCGGCGGCCCCCGCAATCAATGGATCAGCGGTTTGCTGGTTGCCGCCTCCAGTCCTTTGCCTTGGTCGCTGCGACTTCAGTCGCAGCGCGCTTGCGACTGCAGTCCGCAATCGGAACGAAATGACATCAGGCGCCGTTTTGCGGAGCATTGAAGTCGGAGGGATTTGCATCATGAACCGGCGAGCAGTGTCGTCTTTCGACTGCGAGGTCCTTCGATGTGCTTTCGTAAGATCGGTCATCGAAGACGGAATTCCTGAAGACAGATGGGCGGCCCACGCCGCGCTTTTGATCCGCGAGCTTACCGGCAAAAAGGATGTCGACCAGCGCCTGTTGGATTGGGTCTTGCAAAGCAGCAGCGTTCCCCAGCCCAGGCGAAATGGCTCGAGGCTTAGACCTGGCGATCGGGCCTCGGTCGACTAGGAGGTTCTGTTCGAGCCTGGAGCGCGATGGAATAAGCGACGGCCGAGAGTGGGAACATGGCGGCCAAACTGAACCCGCAATTCGGGGTTCGGGTGGCTGGCCTCTCCGCAGGATTTCAGAGTCAGATCCAAAAGGCCCGCCGCCAAGGAGTTAGCGGCGGGCAGTTCAGGGTTGCCGCAGATGGAGGGGATGATCTCCTGCGACTTCTACCAATGGACTGGCGGGCCGTTGTTTCCTGTGCTCAGACCTATGCGTGCGGCCATCGGACCTCGGTCGCCAATCGGCTGGGTCGTGAGGCGAACGCGGGTTCACCTTCCCCAAAGGTGTGCCTTGCGGCCCGATCGACTGGGCGCAATGTTCATGTGCTCCGGCACTCTTCAATGCTGGGGTATGGCCCGGCCTGCCACTTCCTCAACCGACAAGTAGACCGGGCTGTGTCCGGCTCGGGCCGACGGCGGTGACATGGCGGGCAAACCAATATGGCGACAGGAGTAACGGGCCAAATTTCTGCTGGAACATTTCGGACGGTAAGTCGTTGCGAACCCATGCCGAAGCAGCCGACCAACGACAACGCCTCATACTTCGAATTCGACGTAATGCGCGAAGCGTTCAACCGCTGGGTGGATGAGGACAAGGTTCCTGAAGACCAGTGGCGACCGCGCGCAACGAAGCTCGTTCGTATTGTGACAGGCGATGACTACGTCGACCCCAACGTGGTCGAATGGATCATACGCAAAAGCCCCGGCGCCGATCACGCGCCAAGACCCAGTATTAGAGGAAAGCCGCAGCGCTGAGGGGGAATCGGGTGGGCATGTACGCTTTAAACGCGCGCCCAGCGGCCCAGCGGTCGGGGTTCGGGCGCCGGGTCTACCGGCAAACTGGATAAGGGGGACGTTTGTCGGCGGGCCGCATTATAGGCCGACTAACGGAATATAGAATAGGCAGCAGCCGTTAGCGCCAGAAGCTGCGGTGACGGCCTATGGCAAGCGGCGGTTAGAAGGTGCCTGCAACAGTTCCCCTTCGTCCGTGATCCCGTTCCGGTAAACGCTGACGGAGTTCCGCGGCGAGGTCTTCCCTCTGTTCCTTGTCTTTTTGGGCCAAGCGGCGTTCGATGCACACTTGGTCAAACACCCGCTGGAGCAAATCCAAGTCAGCGGGTTCGAATATTCCCCTGTAACGCGATAACGGCAGCCCTCAATTTGCCGTCCCTTAGCCTATCATTCTGCCACCAACTACGACCAACCTCAAGGCGTCCAGCACAGCCCGAGGGCCGGGGATGGGCGCTTCTTCGGCAAGATGAGGCCGGCACAGGCCTTTCCGTGGACTGCCTGACATGCAAGCGAATGGTTGTCCTCGACGTTGCCGAGCTGGCCAAGCGCTAAGGCCCGGACCATGGCGCGATGCACTGGGATCTGGTCAAGGTGATCTTCTGCCACGAGTGCCGCGGCGCCGGCCGAGACGACCGGAACCTACAATTCACCAACCACGCGGCCACACCGGACAAGCGCAAAGGCTGGA
>NZ_RZOS01001379.1:0-469 GCF_004022605.1 Mesorhizobium sp. M4B.F.Ca.ET.089.01.1.1 | reverse complement strand
CGTCTTCGACTTCTCCGGCGACCTCTACGGCGAAACCTGCGAAGTGTCGTTCTTCGGCTACCTGCGGCCGGAGCTGAAATTCGACGGGCTCGACTCGTTGGTCGCGCAGATGAAGCGCGACGAGGCCGAGGCGAGGGCGCTGCTGGCAGGCGTCCGCCCGCTGTCGGAGCTCGACGCCGCGATCGCGTTCTAGCTCGAAATAACTAGATAGAAGTGTTTAGACGCGGGTTGCGGACTCGACCAAACGGCTGAGCCGCGTGCGTGAAGCGCCTCACCGAAGCCGGTCGGGCAGAACGTACCGATGAAGATCGACATCCCGGTCTGGAGCGTCGTCCTCCTTTGTGCTTCGCTGTTCATCCTGTGCGATGGGTTGAGCGCGCATTGGGGCAAGACGGGCAGCGGCCGCAGCCTTGCCGTCGTCATGCTGCTGTCGCCGCTGTCCTACTGGGCCTTCGCCTTCATCAACACC
>NZ_RZOS01001378.1:0-470 GCF_004022605.1 Mesorhizobium sp. M4B.F.Ca.ET.089.01.1.1 | reverse complement strand
TTATCAGACAGGTGAACTGACAATGTTCTGCCTGGAAGGCCGAATGACGCGGGAAATCTATTGGGTCGGTTTCGGCTTCCAAGTCTGGTGCCAGTTGCTTACCCACCTCTCTCGGGCCACGGAGAATTCCCTAGTCGTGGTCGATGAGCCCGAGGTCTATTTGCACCCGGATGTTCAACGCCAGTTTCTTGGGATCGTTCGCGACATTGGCGCCGACGTGCTGCTTGCTACACACTCCAGTGAAATCATCGCTGAGGCCGATCCGGCTGAGATACTCATGATCGATAAGCGGCGCCGCGCGGGCGAGCGTCTAAAGAACGTGGCCGGAATCCAGCGCGCGCTCGAAGTGGTGGGATCGTCTCAGAACATCACTCTAACTGCGCTTGCAAAGAGTCGAAGAGTTCTTTTTGTCGAAGGACTCGACGATTTCCGGCTGATCCGACGGTTTGCACGCAAGCTGGGAATGCAGG
>NZ_RZOS01001377.1:0-470 GCF_004022605.1 Mesorhizobium sp. M4B.F.Ca.ET.089.01.1.1 | reverse complement strand
CTCAGAAACCGCTCCCATCGCCATCGGTCTTAGCGCTCGATCCGCTTGAAGCTGCGCTCGAGTTCACTTTGAAGCTGCGTCAACGTCTGAGCCGCGTCACTTCCGTTGCGGATATCGCCCCACGCTCGCGTGACAAGTTCCTCCAGTTGTAGGTATCCCAGCGTACGCGGTCGCTTGATAGCCGTGTTCGCGAGCTCGTAGCGGATCAAATCGTCGACACCCTTCAGGGCGGGATTTTGCTGAGGAATGCCGCTCAGCACCTTGTCCGTAGCTGCGATGTTGGCGGATAACCTGTATCCGTTAGTGGCAACCACTGCCCCCTCTTTGTCCAAGCCCACGTAGTCCAGGAAGTTCAGGGCCTCGTCGGCATTCGTGATGTCCGCCGCCACTCCCAGATGGTATGATTCAGAAGGCGTCACCGCCTTGCCACCGGCAAAATACGGATGAGGCGCCACTCCATAGTCCAGACC
>NZ_RZOS01001376.1:0-470 GCF_004022605.1 Mesorhizobium sp. M4B.F.Ca.ET.089.01.1.1 | reverse complement strand
CATTCGGCGCGTGGCTTGCGAGGAAGCGGATTCCGGAGGGCGTTACCGCCGTTGTACCGACGCCGTTGACGTGTGTAACCTTGGCCTCGAACAGGTTGGTCTCGCCGAGGAATTTCGCAGCAAACAGCGACTTAGGCTTCGCATACATGTCCTCGGGGCGGTCGACCTGAACGAACCGTCCTTTCTCCATGAGCACAACGCGGTCCGACAGGATCATGGCTTCGTCCTGGTCGTGTGTTACGTAGACAAAGGTGGCACCGGTTTCCGCGTGGATGCGCTTCATCTCAGAAAGCATGTGCTGGCGGATTTTGAGGTCGAGAGCTGCTAGCGGCTCGTCGAGGAGCAGGACTTTCGGTCCATTCACAAGCGCCCGCGCCAACGCGACACGCTGGCTCTGCCCACCGCTGATCTGATCGATATAGCGGTTGGCGAAGCTGTCCAGCTGCACGATGTGTAGCATCCGCTGAACG
>NZ_RZOS01001375.1:0-471 GCF_004022605.1 Mesorhizobium sp. M4B.F.Ca.ET.089.01.1.1 | reverse complement strand
TACGTGCCCCATAGACGGTCTGCACTTCCTTGATTGCCCATTGATAGTTGAATGCAAAGGTTGGTCCAGCGCTGTTAGCAGTCGAGAGCTGCGTTACTTCGCAAGCCTGCTGAAAGACAAAGGCCGACGTAGTGGCGTCTTCATCGCACTTGAGGGCGTTGCCGGCAATCCGGCTAATAGAACAGCGGGATTTTTCCATCTCACGGCGGCGATGATTGAAGGCCAGACAGTACTCATTTTGACAGGAGAGGATCTTCTCGACATTGGTTCTGGCGAAGACCTTGTGAAACTGCTTCAACGTCGCCTAATGGATCAGGTAAAATCCCAGGTCGCAGCAGGCGTCGAGGCCAAAGCTGTCAAAAGCGGAAGGCGTCGAGAAGAGCAAAAGCTGGTGAGGGTGATTCTTGATTGTTTAGCTTCCGACGCGCGAGCCTGCGTCGTATTCCTGGGTACGCAAGGTGGGTACGCAAC
>NZ_RZOS01001374.1:0-473 GCF_004022605.1 Mesorhizobium sp. M4B.F.Ca.ET.089.01.1.1 | reverse complement strand
ACCGATTTGACTGCCTTTGAGGAGCTGTTAGAACGAAGCAACTTGGATGCCGTCGAAGCAACTTTCTTGCTCGTAGTCTCATTGGGTTTCTTCGCCATTGGTTTTCCCGCGCGGTTGAGTCGGAGTAATACGCATTGTGATGCGTCTGCAATCAACTGCCGGAGAGCACTGTCCCCAACTTTCATTTTCCAACACTCGGTCCGGTTCCGCAAACAACCAAGCGGAGCAGGAACTATGCTCGCCTTCATTGCCTTTCACCTTTTGTCGGTCGGCATCGGCTGTTCTGCCGTCCTCCGTGATCAGCCACGCTAAGGCACGCAGGAATTCGAAATATGCGAGCACATCTTCGATGAAGATGTTGGCGATGCAACGTTTCTCATCACAGTATTTGACAAGGTAGCCGTTGCGACCGCCGAGCCTGCTGCCGTTTAACCAAAGACCAAGTCTCTCTGTCCATGTCGGCAATCTCTCAT
>NZ_RZOS01001373.1:0-473 GCF_004022605.1 Mesorhizobium sp. M4B.F.Ca.ET.089.01.1.1 | reverse complement strand
AAGCCGGCGCGACCGCCGAGGCCCGGCAGGCGCTCATCGAGGCAGGCTTCCAGAAGGTGGACTATGTCGCCGCGCGCGAAAGCCTGACACTCGCTCCCTGGCGACGCGATCGGGAAGGCCGCTTGCTCGCCGCCGCCTGGCTCGGCACGACCAGGCTGATCGACAACTTGGAAATCCCTGCCAGCATGTAGCCGCCCTGAGGCGCCCGGTCATACCTTTCGCCCGCGGCGCTGCCCCCGCGGTGACTATCCGAGCGCCTTCTCCAGGATAAGTGCCGGCAGCCCTGATCCGCCGCCGCAATCGGCGGTTTTGCCGGCGGACGCAAGGCCTTGCGATCGGTAGAAGGCGATTGCCGCCGCGTTGACCTCTTCCACTTCGAGGCGCAGCTTGTTCGCCTCCGGAAAGCTGACCTCGATCTCGTCGAGCAAGGCCGTGCCGATCCCTTGCCGCTGGCAGGCCGGGTGCACATAGAG
>NZ_RZOS01001372.1:0-476 GCF_004022605.1 Mesorhizobium sp. M4B.F.Ca.ET.089.01.1.1 | reverse complement strand
GCACACAGGTGCTCGTCGTGCTGCTGCCGGATTGCGCACCGAAGATCGGCCACACCCGCTCCAGACCCCAACCGCCGATGATCGCTACCCGCACGCGCTCCATGCCCCCGTCGCGCATTCCGGCGAACACGGGAGCGTTGAGCGCGGCATAGGGCAGAACGAGCGCCAGCACGCCGCCGTCGCGCAGGTAGCGTTCCGCGCCGCGCGCCCAAAACAGCGCACACATGTCCTGTTGTGTGGCCAGACTGCCACCGACCCAGAGATTGTAGCTCCGCAGCGCCTCGCGCAGCCGGTCCTTCATGTCCGCGCTCAGGTGGCGATAAACGATCCAGGGCGGATTGCCGATCAGGACGTCAGCCCGGTGATCGGGATGCGACAGCCACACTGGGCGCAGCAAGTTGCGCAGAATGAAAGTCCAGATGTGGTTGCGGCCGTCAAGATAGAGTTCCTTGAGCTGCGCGAACGTTTGGCCGAGC
>NZ_RZOS01001371.1:0-477 GCF_004022605.1 Mesorhizobium sp. M4B.F.Ca.ET.089.01.1.1 | reverse complement strand
CAGTTGATCACTGTAGGGCGCGTTCACCGTCGTCAGGACTGAACCCAGATGCTTGCTCATCATGCGTGCAAGATAGTCGTTTCAGGCTTGTCGCACAAGTTGCCGCCCTCTTCCGCACCATCGGCGATCCGGGACGTCAGCGTTGTTCTCGTGACCGAAATCAGCCAGAATCGCCCTCCAAGATCGCCGACGAAGGCACGACGTTCCCTTGGCGAAAAAAAGCGCGGAATTTCCCACCCGGCCGGAGCCCGAGAATGACCGAGCAAAGACCCGTCCGCCTGCCCGATCCCGCTTCCGTCGAAACCGTGCTCACGGCCTTAGAGCCGCAGTCGGCCGACGCCGGACTGGCCCCTGCCCTGAACAAGGCCTTTCCAAGCTTCGTCTTCACCGTCGCGACCATCGACGATCCCTACTGGTGCAACCCTCACGACGTTGTCGCTGCCGAGGGCACCCGCCTGGGGACCATCGCGCCTGGGT
>NZ_RZOS01001370.1:0-477 GCF_004022605.1 Mesorhizobium sp. M4B.F.Ca.ET.089.01.1.1 | reverse complement strand
CAAAATCGCGAGCGCAATAGTCACAAGTATCTGGAGAAGCTTGAACACCTCATCTCGCGTGAGGCGCCACCATGGCTGCTTCGGTTTCCGGGGAGTGCGCACGTAGATCTCCATTAACAAAAGTCATGAAGATCATTTCGGTGCGATTTAGATTCCTTGGACCAACCGTCCTGGTTGCGTCAAGAGCAGGATCTCGGTGTTAACGGATAGCACGGGCTTTCTGGGGATAAAGCCGTTGAAAGATGGGCCGCGGGTAGGCGGTTTGAAAGGCCACCAGTCGGCTGCGGATCGCAAAGCGTTGCTCATTTGCAACGAACTTTCCCATTATAGACGGGCTCGCAAATTTCTGAGCCTAACCGGTCCCCTTTTGGCCTTTGAGCCCGGAGTATAGTGAAGGGGTGCGGTTCCTTATTCGCGATCTCGTGACCCTGTAATAGTGAGGGCCAACGTACCTAGCGCCGCAAAATGCGGTTGAGC
>NZ_RZOS01000136.1:0-13145 GCF_004022605.1 Mesorhizobium sp. M4B.F.Ca.ET.089.01.1.1 | reverse complement strand
TCGCTCTCCCACGGGCTTCAAGGCCCAAAGATGCTCCGGTCTCTCGTCCGCCACCGCACCTGCTGCAATAGCAGAGTCGGCAAGGGACAAGTTACAAGGATGCCGGCAGGCAGGTGAGGGGCAGCGCCAACGCTGAGTAGGGAAAGGGGCGAGGCGCCGGTCCTTACTTCCGGACGAGCCAGCTGTCGAAGTCAGCGCCGCCCTCATCCGCCCTTCGGGCACCTTCTCCCCATAAAGTGACGGGGAGAAGGGAGAGCGCTGCCGCCAATTGACTCTTTTACCAAACCGCGTAAAAGCCCGCTTCGAACGGGATTGTCTTCGATGCGCGGCCTTCTGACGGCTCTTCTTGCCTTCGATGCCCCCAGCCACGATGCTCAGCATCGGGCCGGGCGCCTCGGCGCGCCTGCTCGTTCCAGCAAAACTACGGCCAAAACCACCACCAAAACGGTGTGATTCCCTTGGCCTAACCACCCTCTCCCGGGTTCGGCCCGGGGGACGGAACCCGCATGAGGCCGGCGGGTTTTCTCCAACAACCAAGCGGAGAGGGACAGGAGATCTTTATGAGTTTCAAGGTTGCGGTAGTCGGCGCCACGGGCAATGTGGGCCGCGAAATGCTCAACATTCTGGACGAGCGCGGCTTTCCGGTAAGCGAAGTCGTGGCGCTGGCCTCGCGGCGCAGCCAGGGCACCGAAGTGTCCTTCGGCGACCGCACGCTGAAGGTCAAGGCGCTCGACACCTACGACTTTTCCGACACCGACCTCTGCATCATGTCGGCCGGCGGCAACGTCTCCAAGGAATGGTCGCCGAAGATCGGCAAGCAGGGCTGCGTCGTCATCGATAATTCGTCTGCCTTCCGCTACGACCCGGAGGTGCCGCTGATCGTGCCGGAAGTGAACCCGGACGCGGTCGAGCAGTTCTCGCGCAAGAACATCATCGCCAATCCGAACTGCTCGACGGCGCAGCTGGTGGTGGCGATGAAGCCGCTGCATGACGCGGCGACCATCAAGCGCATCGTCGTGGCCACCTACCAGTCGGTGTCCGGCGCCGGCAAGGAAGGCATGGACGAGCTGTTCACGCAGACCCGGGCGGTCTTCGTCGCCGACCAGGTCGACGTCAAGAAGTTCACCAAGCGCATCGCCTTCAACGTCATTCCGCATATCGACGTCTTCCTCGACGACGGCTTCACCAAGGAAGAGTGGAAGATGGTGGCCGAGACCAAGAAGATGCTCGACCCCAAGATCAAGCTGACGGCGACCTGCGTGCGCGTGCCGGTGTTCATCGGCCATTCGGAAGCGGTCAACATCGAGTTCGAGAAGCCGATCACGGCGGACGAGGCGCGCGAGATCCTGCGCGAGGCGCCGGGCTGCCAGGTCTTGGACAAGCGCGAGAATGGTGGCTACATCACGCCGCTGGAATCGGCCGGCGAGGACGCCACCTTCATCTCGCGCATCCGCGAGGATTCGACCATCGACAACGGCCTGTCGATGTGGATCGTCTCCGACAATCTGCGCAAGGGCGCGGCGCTCAACGCCGTGCAGATCGCCGAGCTTTTGGTCGAGCGCGGCCTGATCCAGCCGAAGAAGAAGGCGGCCTAATCTCGCTCACGGGCCGCACCGCCGCTGACGCGGCGGGCCCTCCGCGGGGGCGCCGGACGACCGGCGGCCCGCAGTCGCGGGCTCGGCCTTCGGCCGGGTAGCTTCCTTCTCCCCGTTCACGGGGAGAAGGTCCCGGCAGGGGGATGAGGGGCGGCACCGGCATCTCAAGCAGGCGGCGGAGAGCCGGCGTCACAACCGATTTTGCTCCGCCAATTCCATCAACAGCACCATCGCCTCCTCCGCCCGATCCGCCGGGACGAACAGATGGTCGTGGTAAAAGGCCGAGACCGGATTGACGCCCATGCCGGCGGCGGCCAGGCGCGTGGTGATGGCGGCGAGGAAGCCGACGGCTTCCAGCGAAGAGTGGATGTTCAGCGTGATCATCCGGCAGCGGAAGATGCCGTCGATGCCGGCCGCTCTCGCCTGGTCCTCCTTCGCGATCAGCGTAAGGCCTTCCTGCTCGCGAAAGCTCATGACCGGAACGAGGCCATCCGGCATGGCCGCGCCCGGCGCCAGCGTCGCGAAGACGTGGACATCGGGAAGCAGGTGCGGTGTCATCGACGCCAACAATTTTTGCAGATCGGTTTCGCCGGTCATCTTTCCTCCCTCGGGCGGCGCGCGGTCGCCAGTCTCGCGGGCTCGCCCTCGTCATTAGACCGGCCGGATGAGCACCGGTAGCGCCAACCCGGGCGACACGGAAATGTCGCTGGCGGCCGAGCTTGCTTTGCCGGTGCATAGCACAATAGGGCCTCGGGATCGCAACCGGTCCGTCTGGGGGTTTTGATGATCGTCCGCCCGCGTCCGCGCTTCCTGCATCTGTTCTTCATCATGCGCGGCTCGGTAGTGCCGCGCATCCTGCCGCAGATCTTCGGCTTTGCCGCCTATGGCGCGCTTGTGCTGCTGGTCGTAAAAGCCCTCAAGCTCGACTTCGGCAATGCCGGCACGGCACCCTTCGCGCTGCTCGGCGTGGCGCTGTCGATCTATCTCGGCTTCCGCAACAACGCCGCCTACGACCGCTGGTGGGAGGCGCGCAAGCTGTGGGGCCAGCTCGTCTTCGACATCCGCAACCTGGCGCGCGCCTCGACCGGCCTGATCGATGACCGGGCCGAGCTGCGCGGCCTGTTGATGGAGGCGATCGCGTTCTGCCATTTCCTGCGCGGGTCGCTCAGGCGGGTGGACGCCGCGCCGGACGCGCGCGGCTTCATCGGTGATGAGGTCGAAGCCGTGGCCAAGGCCGTCAATGCCCCCGACGCCATGCTGCGCCGCATGGGCGCGCGCGTTGCCGGGCTGCGCAAGTCCGGCGCCATCGATACGATCGGCTACCTCATCCTCGACGAGCGCCTGTCGGAGATCGCCGCGGCGCAGGCCGGCTGCGAGCGCATCGCCGGAACGCCGTTGCCCTTCGCCTACACGCTGCTCCTGCAGCGCACCGCCTACGTCTTCTGCCTGCTGCTGCCGTTCGGGCTGGCCGCGCCCGCCGGCTGGGCGACGCCGTTGTTCACGGCGCTCATCGCCTATACCTTCTTCGGCCTCGACGCGCTGTCGGAGGAGCTCGAGGATCCCTTCGGCACCCAGCCCAACGACCTTGCGCTCGATGGCCTTTGCCGCGTCTGCGAAATCTCGGTGTTCGAGGCGCTCGGCGAGCCGGCGCCGAAGATGATCCCGGCCGAACGGTTCTACTTCTCCTGAGGCCACCAGGAGCCTTGCCGTCCGGTTTGCGATCCGGATGGGGCGCTGCCCGCATTCCCCCTCGATACCGCGCCGCTTGACTCGGCCGGCGGCCTCTCGTATAGAACCAAAAGGTTATATAACCATCTGGTTCAATAAATATGACGACCGATAGCCTCAGCCTGACCCTCGCGGCCCTTGCCGATCCGACCCGACGCGCCATCCTGGCGCGGCTGGCGCTCGGCGAGGCCTCGGTTACGCAGCTGGCCGAGCCGTTTGCCATGAGCTTTCCGGCGGTGTCGAAGCACCTCAAGGTGCTCGAGCGCGCCGGTCTGGTCGCGCGCGGCCGCGACGCCCAGTTTCGGCCGCGCCGCTTGCAGCCGGAACCATTGCGCGAGATCGACGAGTGGCTGGAGTCCTATCGCGCGCTGTGGGACGCCCGCTTCGACCGGCTGGAGACCTATCTGCAGGGTCTGCAGGCCGGTGAGCCCGGCGGAGGTCGAAATTGAAGCCGGCTAACCAGTTTGCGACCGACGCGCGGCAGCACAATCCAGAGAGGGAAACGTGACGGATCAGAGCATCGACACACCATCCGATGACCCGGTGATCATCATCACCCGGACCTTCGATGCGCCTCGCGCGCTGATGTTCAAGCTGTTCACCGATCCATACCATCTGGTGCGGTTCTGGGGACCGGAAGGCTCGACCTATCCGGTCTGCGAGATGGATGTGCGGCCGGGCGGGCAATTCCGCCTGACCATGCGCTTTGCCGACGGCAGCGAGTATCCGACCAACAGCGTCTATCTGGAAATCGCTCCGCCAGAGCGGATCGTCTATCGCGACGCGCCACTCGACCGCGGCCAGTGGCAGGACACCCTGCCGCCGCCCAACATGGTGACGACCATCCTGTTCGAGGATGCCGGCGGCAAGACGCGGATCGTCGCCAGCATCCGCGCCAATTCGATCGCTGCCCGCGACATGGCGGTGAAGATGGGCTTCGGCCAGATGGTCATGGCGAGCTACGCGCGGCTGGAAGCCTATCTCAAGACACTCTGAACGAGGGTGTGATCACGCGCGCCCGCGCGCCGTTTGCGAAAAAGATACCGGGACGTGTCGGACCGTCGACCTGTCCGGCGTCCTTGGTTCGAGCCCTGGCAAAGATGGCCAGCGCCCAGGATCCCAGGAGGGAACGTCAATGAGCATTACGCAAACCGCGCCCGTCTTGTCGGGCGCCCAGTGGACCGGCCGCGCGCTCAGCGCCATCATCGTGCTGTTCATGATCTTCGACGGCGTCATCAAGCTGCCGCCCATGGATATCGTCACCCAGACCATGACGCAGCTCGGCTGGCCAGCCGATCCCAATTCCGCGCGCCTGCTCGGCGTCATCGGGCTGGTCTCGACCGCGCTCTATGCGCTGCCGCGCACTTCGGTGCTCGGGGCCATCCTGCTCACCGCCTATATGGGTGGCGCCATCGCCACCCATGTGCGCATCGGCAGCCCACTGTTCTCGCACATACTGTTCGGCGTCTATCTCGGCATCATCCTGTGGGGCGGTCTGTTCCTGCGCGACCCGAGGGTGCGCGCCCTGCTTTCGTTCACCCGCTAAGCCATTGGAAGGATAGGCACAATGCTTACAGCCGTCGTCATCATCCTGGTCATAATCGCCGCCGTGCTCATCTATGCCGCGACCCGGCCGAACGATTTCGTCGTCAGCCGCTCGGCCAGCATCGCGGCGCCGTCGGAAGCGATCTTTCCACTGATCAACGACTTCAGGCGCTGGCCCGAATGGTCGCCTTACGAAAAACTCGACCCGGACATGAAGCGCACGCTGTCCGGCGCCGAAAGCGGCAAGGGCGCCGCCTATGCCTGGGAAGGCAACGGCAAGGCAGGCGTCGGGCGGATGGAGATCACCAGCTCGGTTCCGTCGTCGCTGGTGGCGCTGAAGCTCGATTTCGAGAAGCCGTTTCGGGCCAGCAACATAGTCGACTTCACCCTGACGCCGTCCGGCGAAACCACGACGGTCACCTGGGCGATGCGCGGCGGCCGGCCGTTCGTCGCCAAGCTGATGGGCCTGTTCATGAATTTCGACACGCTGATCGGCAAGGATTTCGAGACCGGGCTCGGCAATCTGAAGCGCGTGACCGAACGGTGAAACGATAATAATTTCAATGGCATCCAGGTGAGGTGAGGAGCCCTGCGCCGGCGCTGGCATCGGCAATCTTCGATGTCCTCGGGATCAAATTAGCCGTCCGAGAGTTAACGGGATGGCGGCGAGGACGGCGTGTGAGAGGAACGACAATGAAGAAAGCGATGATCATCCTGGCGTTGGCGACGGCACTCGGTGCCTGCTCGCAGACGGAAAAGGGTGCCGCAGTCGGCGGCCTGGGCGGCGCGGCCGTAGGTGCCGCCGTGGCAAATGACCCGGTGGAAGGCGCTGTGGTCGGTGGTGCTGTCGGCGCCGTCGCGGGCGCGCTGATCGGTCGTGCCAGCGAACCGGACCGCTGCCGCTACCGCGATCGCTACGGGCGCGTCTACATCGCCCGTTGCCCGCAAGGCTACTGATCCCTCCCGGGACGCCTGAAACAAGAACGGCGGGCAAAGCCCGCCGTTTTCGTTAACCGATTCGGGCCGGATTACTCGGCCGTGGCGGCTTCCGCCTCGGCCGGCGCGGCGGCTGCCGCCGCGACAGCGGCGGCGGCATCTTCCTGCGCCTTCTTCAGCAGGGCGGCGCGCTCCTGCGCCTTCTTGCCTGGCTCGGCCTTCTGCGGGTTCGAGCGGGCGGGGCGCTTGGCGAGGCCGGCCTCGTCGAGGAAGCGCAGAACGCGGTCGGTGGGCTGGGCGCCGTGCGAGAGCCAGTGCTTGACGCGCTCGGCGTCAACCTTGACGCGCTCGCCGTCCTTCGGCAGCAGCGGGTTCCACGAGCCGAGCGACTCGATGAAACGGCCGTCGCGCGGCGAACGCGCGTCGGCGACGACGACGTGGTAGTAAGGACGCTTCTTCGAGCCCGCGCGGGCCAGTCTGATCTTCAGTGCCATTGTTTTCTCCTAAAAAGCTCTGATTTCGTTTGATGGTCTGGGTTGGGTTTCAACCGGTTTTCGTCACGCCGTTGGATGCGGCGATCTGTTCGTGATGACGGATCACTTCGCGGACGACGAAGTTGAGGAATTTTTCCGCGAAATCGGGATCGAGATGCGCATCCTTCGCCAGTTGGCGAAGGCGGGCGATCTGCTGCTGCTCGCGCGCCGGATCGGCCGGCGGCAGGCCATGCTCGGCCTTCAGCACGCCCACCGCCTTGGTGCAGCGGAAGCGCTCGGCCAGCATGTGGATGAGGGCCGCGTCGATATTGTCGATCGATGCGCGGTAGCCGGCCAGGATGTTGCGAGCGTCGGCCATGTCCTTGTCTTCGTTCATGGTGCCCTCACTTCTTCTTGCCAAGGCCCGGCAGGCCGCCGCCACCGAGGCCAGGAAGGCCGGGCAGCTTCATGCCGCCGGGAAGACCAGGCAGGCCGCCGCCGGGAAGACCGCCGGGCAAGCCGCCCGGTAGGCCCTTGCCGAGACCGGCCGCCTGCGCCTGCTTCTGCAGGGCTTCGAGCTGCTTGGGGTCCATCTTGGAGAGGTCAGGCATACCGCCGCCCATTAGGCCTCCGGGGCCGCCCGGCATCATGCCGCCAAGGCCCATCTTCGAGGCGAGGCCGCCCATCATGCCGCGCATCAGGCCACCGCCTTTGCCCTTGCCGCCCATCGCCTTCATCATGTCGGCCATGCCGCGATGCATCTTCAACAGCTTGTTGATCTCGGCCGCGTCGGTGCCGGAGCCGGCGGCGATGCGCTTCTTGCGCGAGTGCTTGAGGATGTCTGGATTGGCGCGCTCGGCCTTGGTCATCGAGGAGATGATGGCAAGCTGACGGCCGAACATCCTGTCGTCGAGGCCGGCCGCGGCCATCTGGTCCTTCATCTTGCCCATGCCGGGCATCATGCCCATGATGCCGCCCATGCCGCCCATTTTCGACATCTGCTGAAGCTGCTGGGCGAGGTCGTTGAGGTCGAACTTGCCCGACTGCATCTTCCTGGCCATCGCCGCCGCCTGCTCGGCGTCGATGTTCTCGGCGGCCTTCTCGACCAGGCTGACGATGTCGCCCATGCCGAGGATGCGGTCGGCGATGCGCTTGGGGTGGAATTCCTCCAACCCGTCCATCTTTTCGCCGGTGCCGATCAGCTTGATCGGCTTGCCGGTGACTGCGCGCATCGAGAGCGCCGCGCCGCCGCGGCCGTCGCCGTCCATGCGGGTCAGCACCAGGCCGGTGATGCCGACGCGCTCGTCGAAGCTTTTCGCCAGGTTGACGGCGTCCTGACCGGTCAGCGAATCGGCGACCAACAGGATCTCGTGCGGCGACGACACCTTCTTGATGTCGGCCATCTCGACCATCAGCGGCTCGTCGATATGGGTGCGGCCGGCGGTGTCGAGGATGACGACGTCGTGGCCGCCGAGCTTGGCGGCCTGCACGGCGCGCCGGGCGATGTCGACCGGGCTCTGGCCGGCGATGATCGGCAGCGTGGCGACCTTGGTCTGCTCGCCGAGCTGGCGCAACTGCTCCTGCGCGGCAGGGCGCCGCGTGTCGAGCGAAGCCATCAGGACCTTCTTGTTCTGGCGCTCGGTCAGGCGCTTGGCGATCTTGGCCGAGGTCGTCGTCTTGCCGGAGCCCTGCAAGCCGACCATCATGACGACGACGGGCGCCGGCGCGTTGAGATCGACGGCTACGCCTTCGGCGCCCAGCATCTCGACCAACTCGTCATGGACGATCTTGACGACCATCTGGCCGGGCTTGATCGACTTCAGCACCGCGGCGCCAACGGCCTTCTCACGCACCCTGTCGGTGAAGGAACGCACCACTTCCAGCGCCACGTCGGCCTCGAGCAACGCGCGGCGCACCTCGCGCAACGCCGCCGAGACATCCGCTTCGGACAGCGCGCCGCGGCCCGTCAGGCCATTCAGGATGGAGCCAAGACGCTCCTGAAGGGATTCAAACATCTGCGGTCCTTGATCTCGGTGGGTTCGACCGAGAGGTAGTGCGTTCGCGCCGGGTCGCCAAGCAAAGCCCAAAGCCAAAAAGCACCCGGGGGCGCATTGCGCTGCCGGGTGTTGGCCTCCAGGATCTCTTTACAGCTTCTGCCTCAAAGAGGTTTCGGCGTCCTGGTCGGCTTCGCGAGGGAAACTCGTCGCGGAATTCGTGCTGCTCTAGACAGGAAATCGCCCGCTGAGTCAAGGCTGAGGCCGGTTCAACGGCCAAAACGTCGCGCGCGGCACGTTCTCAGGGCAGGCTTTCGCCGTCGAGGATGCGCGCATAGAGGTCGAGATAGCCCTTTGCTGTCCTCGACATGGGAAACCGGTCTGCGGCGGACTCGCGGCACCGTTGGGGTGAAAGCGCGGCGATATTGACGAAAGCCTGCGCGAACTCGGCATCCGTGTCGAAAAGGCGCCCGGTGTCGGCGTCGACGATCTCAGGCAGGGCGCCGCGCGATGTCGTCAGCACCGGCGTTCCGCACAGCATCGCCTCGACAGGCGCCATGCCGAACGGCTCTTCCCAGGCGATCGGATTGAGGAAGGCTTTTGCCTCGCCTAGCAGGCGCAGTTTCTCGTCGCCGCCGACGATGCCGTGAAAGCGATAGCGGCCGCCAAGGCTCTTGAAGAAGACGCCCTGGCGCCGCACCTGGCTGCGCGTCAGCAGGCGCCAGCGCGAGCCGCCGGCAATGTCGAGCGCGAAATCGAATGCCTTGGCAAGGTCGACGGCGCGGTTGAGGTTCTTGCCGGCGCGGGCGATGCCGGCGAGGAACAGTAGGCGGTCGCTCTTTGTCGCCGCGAGCCGGTACTCGTCGACCGGAAAGCCGTTATGGACGAAGGTCTCGCGGCCGTGGTTGCGGGCGTGGCTGGCGCTGACGAAGCTCCAGTTCGGGTGCAACCTCGGGGACTGCGGCGAAAAACCGTGCTCGGTGTTGAGGGTCGCAAAGGGCACCTCGATATACCGGCCGTTGAAATGGACGATGTCGGTATCCTGGGGGATGGCAGCGCGGCACTCGGCCCGCGACGCCGCCGGCCGCACCTCGCAAAGCGGATGGCTGGAGCCGGGCGCGGCGATGAGGACCACCCTGTGCCCGAGCCGCGCCAGTTCCGTCGCCAGCCAGTCGACCTGGCGTTCCGTGCCACCATAGCCTTTGCAGGGGATCGCCCCTTCCACCACCAGCGTGACGCGCATCAGGCCGGCCTGACCCTTAGCGGCGAGCGCGGGTGCAGCAGAAGCACTGCCGTCAGCAGGCTGCTGACGATGCCGATCGCCGCGATGAGGACCGCATCGATCCCGGTCCAACCGGGACCCTCCAGCGGCCTGGCGTTGAACAGGGCGAAGGAATTGTAGCTTTCCTGATGCGAGATCAGCAGGAAGCCGGTCAGATTGTTGCCGAGATGGGCGCCGAATGCCACGCCCAGATTGCCGGTGGCGTAGACCAGAAGCGTCAGCACCAGCGCGAAGCTGGCGATCGAGACCAGCACGCAGGCATTGATGGCGAGCGTCGAGCTCGCGCTCCAGTGCAGCGCGCTGAACAGCAGCAGCGGCAGCCCTGCCCAGATCAGCGGGTTGCTGAACCGGTTGGCGAGGCCGCGCAGGAGATAGCCGCGAAACAGCGCCTCCTCGGACGAGGTCTGCAGCAATGCGAGCAGCACAATCGGGACCAGGAAAAGCAGCCAGGTCGACGGGCCGATCGCGCCGCGCGCGATCTCGGGCTGCAACCAGTAAAGCAGGATTTCGGAGAGTAGCGAGGTGATCAGCACCGCGATCAGGCCCTTGAGGAAGCCCGGCCAGGAAACGCGGCTGCTGTCCCCGATCAGCGCCGCCAGCGGCTCGCGATGCACGAAGCGCATGGCAAACCAGAGGCCGATCCAGATGCCGGCGAAGGAGACCAGGGCGGTGAGGATGCCCTCGGGCGAAGCCAGGAAGTCCTGGACCGGGCCACCGGCTGCCGGGCCGGCGCCGGTCGAAACCCGCCAGACGACAAAGGCATAGGTGCCGCCGAGCAGCACCGCCAGGGTCGTCGCCATCCAGAACAGCACGACGATGGCGGTTCCAAACAGGAGGCGGAGCGGGGTTGTCCTGGCGTTCGGCGAGCGCCGGTAGCGCTCGAACGCGGCTTTGTCGATGATCACGCGGTTTCCCTCAGCCGAACGCAAGCGCCGAACGCGTCCGGGTCCGCCTGATCTATGGGATCGGCGCTTTGCGCGCAATCATCCTCGCCACGGTTTGGGCTCGTGGTTTCGCATCTGTGAAGAGGGGCAAGCGGCCGCCGTCATGCGGCCGCTTGCTGTCGGCATTTGTCAGCGCATGACGTAGACGATGCGCCGCGTGCCGGGATCGACCAGCGCCGGCTGGTTGTTCACATAGACATAGCGGTAGTCGTAATCGGGGATTTCGCGCAGCTCGACGCTGTCGGGCAGGGTCGCGCCGGTCACCACCTCGCCGTCGAGATAGACCGGATCGAGCCGGTGCGTGCTGACATAGGTGCCGACTTCGGCCGGCGGCCGCGCGATCGGATCGAGTGGCTCGTCGCCCGACACGATGGCGCCGGTATAGCTGTCCGAGTAGAGTTCGTCGGTCGGCGCCTCGACGACGGCAATGCCGGCATCCGCCGGGCGCCGTGTCAGCACGACCGCGTTGCCGCCGAAATCGGCCGTCACATAGTCGGAATAGACCCAGCCCTGGCCGTTGGCCTCGGCGATGGTGCACCATTTGCTGTTGGCGATACAGCCCTGGAGCGTCGCCGACTGGCCGGCGGCCAGCACGCCGATGACCGGATATTGCGGGCCGGGACCGGCGCGCACATTAAGGTCTGTGACGGCCGAAACCGCGGTCTCGGCCAGGGCCGCACCCGACATGGCGACGAGCGCTCCAGCGATGGCGGGAAACAGTAAGGTTTTCATGGATTTCACTCCGTTTTCATGCTCCCTCGCGGACGAAAACGAAGCCGAGCCTTATGCGTTCCGGCTAAAATGCTTCTGCCGGCTCACGAATTGTTCCGTTTTCTTGCGGCAGGCCGGCCAGCAGTGCATGGACGAAGCCGAGCTTATGCGCCGTCACGCCCGAGATGACGAAGGGGTAGAGGTCGGGCAGGCCCATGCAGCGGTTGATCGAGTTGGATGCTTCCGACAGCACCAGCCAGCGGTCAAGGATCCTTTCGAAAGGCTCGGGTTCGTTCCTTGGCTCGGCGGGCGCCGCCAGCAGCTCGCCGCCGGTGTCGCCGCGCGGCAGGGCGTCGGCATCGACCGTCTCCAGCCGGCCGAGCGGAAAGTTCAGCGCATGCACCATCTCCAGCGTGTCGGTGATGTGCAGATAGTGCGCGAAGGTCTCGGCCCAATCCTCCCATGGATGCGACGTTGCATAGGCCGAGATGTGAGCCTGCTGCCAGTCCGGCGCCGCGCCATTGGCATAGTAGGCCGTCAGCGCCTGTTCGTAGCCGGCGCGCTCGTCGCCGAACAGGGCGCGGAAAGCGGCAAGCCTTTGCGGGTCGTCACGGATCAGCCGGTCCCAATAATAATGGCCGAGCTCGTGGCGGAAATGGCCGAGCAGCGTGCGATAGTTCTCGCCCATCGCGACACGCCGGCGCTCGCGTTCGGCCGAATCCGCCTCGGCGACGTTGAGCGTGATCAGGCCATTGTCGTGGCCGGTGAGGATGCGCTCGCCGCCGGGGCCGCCGCCGATCGGATCGGCAAGGAAATCGAAGGCAAGGCCGGCCTCGTCGCCGGGGCACTGCTTGGGCGCGACCGGCAGGCCGAAGGCGAGCAGCGAATAGATGGCGCGTTTCTTGGCAGCCTCGACGCGGATCCACCGCCGGCGGTTGCCGTCGACGGACAGGTTCGGAATGAGCTGGTTCAACGAGCAGGCGCGGCAAAAGGCCTGGCCTGGCTCCGTCCGCCAGTTGCAGGCGCATTCGTCGGCATTGGTGCAGTGGTAGGCGCCATCAACGTCCGACAGCGTGAAACGCGACAGCTGCGGATCGTAAAGCACGAGGCTGGCGCAGTTCAGGCACTGGGCGTTCTCGAAATAGAGGCGGTGGCCGCAATGCGGGCAGTCGAACAGCTTCATCTTGCACTCAAACCCATCAGCGCCAGCATATAGGGCGGGATCGCGCCCCACCCAAACGCCCGGTCGCGACCAGGCGTTCCAGCGCTATTTGGCCGCAAGCACGGCCGCCACCTGCCGCGCCACGCTCTCGCCCGACAGCCGGGCGCCGCCGCAGGTCTGGATCAGCGGTCCCGCCAGATGCTCGCCGGCGAAGAAGATCTTGTCCGCCACCGGCTGCATCAGCGTGGCGCGCGCCTCCGACCGCCCGGGCCGCGCCGCGGCATAGGCACCGCGCACGTAACGCTCGCCGCCCCAGTTGGTCATCATGGCGCGCCCGACATGCTTGCGGGTGTCGGCGCCGAAAATGTCGCACAGCCGGTCGACGACGAAGTCGATGCCCGCCGCCTCGCCGGCCGCCGACATCTCCCAGGCGAAGTCGCCGCCGACGAAGCCGACCATCAGATCGAGGTCGAAGGGAAAGCAGAGGAAATAGATATCGTGCCTGGCCAGCCGCTCGATCAGCAGGTCGTCAAAGGGCTGCAGGCCAAGCCTGGTTGCGCTCACCTCGACCGGCAGTTTGGTCAGCATGCCCATCGGCAGATCGAAGAAGGCGGAAAAATGCGCGTCGGGAAGGGCCGGCGAGAAGGCGATCTCCTCGAAGGCGAGCACCGCCGGCGAGGCGGTGACGATGACCGCCCTGGCGCGAACGGTGCCGCGATCGGTGACGCAGGCGACATCCGGTCCGTTCCAGAAGATCCGGCGCACCGGGGTCGAC
>NZ_RZOS01001369.1:0-477 GCF_004022605.1 Mesorhizobium sp. M4B.F.Ca.ET.089.01.1.1 | reverse complement strand
GACGTTAGCAACCAAACCCAAGGAAATTCATATGGATAGGAGAGCGAAGGCCATCCGATCTGGTGCGTAGTCTCACGAAAACCGCTCCAAATCCACCGATCCTGGCTGATCTGTCCACTCAATTAGGGTGAGAATCCACCGAATTAGGGCGAGAAAGACGCCTGAAATCGCGCATTTCCGGGCTTTTCCAGCGATCCAGGCAGAGCGACATATAAAGACGAGAACGACGGATAATGCAATTTTATCGTTCGTTTTGCGCATTCGACAAGCGCGGCGGTTTTGGCCTGTGACGCTTGCGGAAAGCGCCGCCATGATTCATCCTGTCCGCGATGATTCTGCGCCCCACGACCTCTTCGCGCCACCAAGCGCCGGCGCTCGGAGCCGCCGTGGCCGCCCCGGCGATCGCGCTGCCGGGCTGGCTGCGCCGCGCCGTTCCGGATGCGCAAAGCCTTGCCGGGAAAGGGCTTGGGCCAAATG
>NZ_RZOS01001368.1:0-477 GCF_004022605.1 Mesorhizobium sp. M4B.F.Ca.ET.089.01.1.1 | reverse complement strand
TCGAAGGCCTTCGCCAAGGCCTGCCGCAAGCTTGCCTCAAGCACATTCGCACCAAACCCTACACGCCCAAGACCAACGGCAAGGCCGAGCGCTTCATCCAGACCGCGCTGCGCGAATGGGCCTATGCCATCACCTATCCGACTTCAGATCACCGTTCCGCCGAGCTGCCTGTCTGGCTGCACAGATACAATTGGCATCGCCCACATGGCAGCCTAAAGTCCAAAAACCTATCAGTCGCCTCGCTCTAACCGAGGACAACCTGTTGAGGCTCCACACCTAGAGCGGCTACCGGAAAACTTTTCCCCGAGCGAGCGATGCCACCGCCAGCCTTCTTCGCTACGGCTGGCGCTTGCGCGATGAAGGCCTGCGCATGCTGGGCACGGGTCGAGCGGATGCGGCCGGGGCGGATGCGAAGCTCGCGCTCTGTGCCATGCCGTTGTCCTGCAACGTGGAAAAGAGGATGCCGATACAAAGTCT
>NZ_RZOS01001367.1:0-478 GCF_004022605.1 Mesorhizobium sp. M4B.F.Ca.ET.089.01.1.1 | reverse complement strand
ATACCAGACTGCAGCTTCAGTTCCACCGAGTCCGGCACTTCAGAGGAGCCATAGACATTGGTTACGGTACCCAGCAGCGGATTTGTCGGATCGATGATGCTGGAAACCTGGGTCAGGTCGAGCGTTCCGGCGAGATTATCGAGCTTCACCGCCGAATTGTAGACCAGGCTGGCGCGCAGAGCGATTTCCGGAATCTCATAGGCAACACCGGCACGCCATCCCCAGCCATCTCCCTCGAGATCGAGGCGTCCTACGCCCGTGCCCAAGAATGCCGGGAGAGGAGCAACCAACTGCTCCTTGAAGCCCGAAACATCCTCGTGAAATACGCCGCCAAGAACCCGAAACTGACCTTTTCCAAGGTCCATCTTGTACGAGCAGGTTGCGCCCAGCGCTTCGCTCTTTACCTTGGTTATGATATTGCCGTTCGCACCGGCCCAATTGGCGCCGGGATTGCTGAACGCTCCGATCGGTTGGCCGT
>NZ_RZOS01001366.1:0-479 GCF_004022605.1 Mesorhizobium sp. M4B.F.Ca.ET.089.01.1.1 | reverse complement strand
GAGCAAATACGGAACGTGATCCCGGCAGCGGTGCCGAGTACCACCAGCCCAGCGGAGCACTCTCGACGAGAAACTGTGTTCCGAACCCGCCGTCGCCTGTCGTGTCAGGATACACAAGCAAACCGACCAAGGCGTCAAATGCATGCCTAGCCCGTAAGCCTGCAGTTCCGCCTGATCTACCAGTGGCCTCTATGACAAAATCGACCTTTGCAGTACGTCGCCTACCGGCTGGGTCACTCCAACTAAGACTTGGGCTGGAGTGACTGGTGTCTGCGCGTAGATGGCATGCGTCATTCACCAGCTGAACGCCTTGCGTGACAGCGGCATCTCGCAAGAACCTGGCAAAGTCCTTACGTTCAAGAAGGATTTCGCCGTCTAGGGCGTCGAGCGTGGCGTCGAGTTCTGTGGCCTCGCCGCCCCAAACAGATATGCGACCTTGAACGCGAAGTGGGAAAAGTTCTTGAGCAGCTGTCCAGAGG
>NZ_RZOS01001365.1:0-479 GCF_004022605.1 Mesorhizobium sp. M4B.F.Ca.ET.089.01.1.1 | reverse complement strand
AGCAAGAGGTTATTTCCGAACAGATGAGTTATGAGCGTCGCCGCGTCACCTGGCTTGATGAGGGAGGCCGCCATCTTCTCATCAACTCCGGCAAGGTCTGGCTCAACATCGACAAAGACCGGTTCGAGTCCACTGATCGCGATTGGGCCGACGGCTCCCGGCCAGTTCAAAGCCGACGTAACGACTCGGCGACCTCGGTTCCGGTAGTAGTCGAGAGCCACGTGAATAGCGGCTGTGCCGCTTCCAACGGCGCGCACAGACCAGTTACCCGACCAATCCGCTAGCCGCTTTTCGAGCTCAATCACCATAGGGTGATTGACGCGATGATATTTGCCGCTTTCGACAACATTTGCGAGCGCCTTCAAATGTTTACGTTTCGCAGCTGGCCAAAGAACAACTCGCCCAGCCGGCACCGTGGGATCTCCTCCAAAGAGCGCAAGAGAAGTGTCCTTCTGGTGGACGCATCGTGTGCTTGCTGC
>NZ_RZOS01001364.1:0-480 GCF_004022605.1 Mesorhizobium sp. M4B.F.Ca.ET.089.01.1.1 | reverse complement strand
GTGAAGCATCATCACACTTTGCTGCTCGGGTGATTTCATCGGCACGAAGCGCATAGTCGGCCGTGTCACCGCCTCGCAGATCGCCTCTGCGTCTGCAGCATCATTCTTCTGCCGCTTCAGATAAGGCTTCACATACTGTGCCGGCAGCAGCCGCACATCATGGCCACGTGCATTCAGTTCTCTCGCCCAATAGTGCGACGAGCTGCAGGCTTCGATTCCGACCAGGCAACGTGGCAGGCTCTCGAAGAATGCCAGCACGCGCCCACGCGTCAGCTTCCTGCGAAAGACAACCTCACTCGCCGCATCCACCCCGTGGACTTGAAACACTGACTTCGCAATATCCAGACCAATCGTCGTAACGTTGCCCATCATAGATCTCCTCCAGCTCTGGCCCCACGATCATACCGCAGGGCGGGAGGAGAGCCGTCCACCGCATCAGAAGCTGACCGACTGGTTTTAGGTCAAGGTGCGAAGAAGCGG
>NZ_RZOS01001363.1:0-481 GCF_004022605.1 Mesorhizobium sp. M4B.F.Ca.ET.089.01.1.1 | reverse complement strand
GACATGGACAGCGCACTGTTTCGCCGGCTGGGCATCAAGCCATTTGCGCGTGAGGCCTTGTGAACGGCAGTGGCTTGCTCGACCGCTACAGGGCGACCTTGAGCGGGCTCGCCCGCAAGAACCGTTTGCGGGCCCTGAGCGGTCGCGCTGGGCTCGACTTCGCCTCCAACGACTATCTCGGCCTCGCGCGCTCCAAGCGCATGGCCGAGGCGGTCGCCGCGGCACTCGCGGCAGGCACGCCTGTCGGGGCGACAGGGTCGCGGCTCCTGCGAGGCAACACGCCTGAGCACGAGGCCCTCGAAGCCAAGGCGGCCGGCTTCTTCGGCGCCGAGCGCGCGCTGTTCTTCGGCGGCGGTTATGTCGCCAATTTCGCCGTGCTCACGACCCTGCCCCAGAAGGGCGATCTGATCGTTCTGGATGAACTCGTCCATACCAGCGCCCATGAGGGGGCGCGAGCCGGCCGCGCGGATGTCGTGCAAGC
>NZ_RZOS01001362.1:0-481 GCF_004022605.1 Mesorhizobium sp. M4B.F.Ca.ET.089.01.1.1 | reverse complement strand
AGCTGGCAGTGGCCGCACCTATAGGCGGCGCGCTCATGATCGGCGGCAGCAGGATCATCATTCGCGATGCGCTCGGATCCGGGCTGGCCGGAACGCTGGCCTTCCGCCCCGAGCATGCGACCCTGGCTGAGAAGGATCATCCAGGAGCCCTGCCGGTTCGCGTCACGCGCATTGAGCACGCAGGGATCGACGCTCACGTCTTTGTCGATGCCGAGGCCGGCGCTCAGTTCGTCGCCCGCATTTCCGCCGAGCGCGCGCGATCACTGCGTGACGGCGACAATCTGGGACTGACCATCGACGCTGAACAGGCATGGTTCTTTCCTTCCAACGGCTCGCGCCAGCGTGGCGATCACAGCGGGGCAGCCTGACATGGCCTTAGCCAACGACATTCCGCTCAGTTCCTTAGCTCCGAACACTGCAGGCAGCTACCGGCCGGCTCGGGCCCAGGCGCAAGCTGGCATAATTCTGTCCGTGCCGGCGA
>NZ_RZOS01001361.1:0-481 GCF_004022605.1 Mesorhizobium sp. M4B.F.Ca.ET.089.01.1.1 | reverse complement strand
GGGCGGGTGAAGATGAAGGTCAGCGGCAGGTTCTCGACCGCCTTGGCGGCGCCGTCGCGGGCAAGGGCCGCGACATGCACGTCCTCGCCGACGCGGTAGATGCCGCGCTCGGTCCAGGCATAGACGTCGAGCGCGCCGGGCGCCGGACGTCCGGTGACGCCACGGTCGGACAGGTCGAAGCCGGCCCGGCCCATGTCGAGGAAGACGAAGTCGTTGTCGCCCTGCTTGGCCATCAGCACGGCCGGCACCATGCCGCCTTCACCGCGCGTGAGGCCGGGATTGAAGACGGCGCGGCCCTCGGCGTCGGTGGTGGCGGTGCCGAGGATCTCGTTGTTGCGCGCGAGCAGCGTCAGTTCGGCGCCGGCGATCGGCTTGGCGCTTCCAAGCGAGCGGGCAAAGACGTTCAGCCCGTCCTGGCCGGTATAGGTGGAGAGCCCAATGTCGGAGACGACGAACCACTGCGTCGCACGCGAATCATACT
>NZ_RZOS01001360.1:0-482 GCF_004022605.1 Mesorhizobium sp. M4B.F.Ca.ET.089.01.1.1 | reverse complement strand
CTGCAATCTCGAGCTGGTCATCGACGACATCCGCGCCGAGCTCGCCGGCCGCCCATATGAATTGGTCGCGGTCGCCGGCGGCTGGCAGCACCGGACCAGGAAGGTCTTTGGCGACGCCATCCACGCCGCCTTCGGCACGCCGGCGGGGGAGGGTGCAAAAGACCTGACGCAGTCGGAGGCGCTCGTGCTGATGTGCATTGCCTATTTCCAGCCGATCACCCGTGGCGAGCTGTCATCCTTCTTCGGCAAGGAGGTGTCGCGCGACCTGATCGGCGTGCTGCGCGCGCAGGACCTCATCGCCTCGGGGCCCCGCAGCCCACAGCCGGGCGCGCCTTACACCTATGTGACGACGAAAAATTTCCTGTCGCAGTTCGGGCTCGACACGCTGCGCCAGCTGCCGGATTTCGAGGCGCTCGAGGACGCCGGACTGCTGTCGAAGGAAAAGCTGCTGGCCGGCGGTATCATCCCAGGGTTTGCAGACA
>NZ_RZOS01000135.1:0-13224 GCF_004022605.1 Mesorhizobium sp. M4B.F.Ca.ET.089.01.1.1 | reverse complement strand
CCCACAAGGGGAGAAGGGGAGGCGCGCGCGTGACCTCACCCGGCGCAACCATCACCAACGAAGGCATCCGCTTCGCCGCCTGGTCGGCGTCGGCGAGACGCCTTTGGGTCTCGATCTTCGACGATGCCGGCGAGCGCGAGATCGACCGGCTCGAGCTCCAACCGGAAGGCGAGGGCTTGCGCGCGCTGCTCGTCACCGGCCTTGCCAGCGGTACGCGCTACGGCTTCCGCGCCGATGGTGACTACACCCCCGAGCGCGGCCTCTGGTTCGACCCGGAGAAACTGCTCACCGACCCTTACGCCATCGAGATCGACAGACCGTATCAATTCAACTGGCGGCTTGCCGCCAAACGCAACGAAGGCGCCGACACCGCGGCATTGATGCCCAAGGCGGTCGTGGTCGCGCTGCCGCAACCGGCCGCGCTGTTGTCGCCCGTCTTCAAGCCCGGCGGCCTGATCTATGAGCTCAATGTCCGCTCCTTCACCAGGCTGCATCGCGACGTCCCGGAAGCGCAGCGCGGCACCATCGCCGCGCTCGCCCATCCCGCCATCATCGAGCACCTAAGGAAGATCGGCGTCTCCGCTGTCGAACTGATGCCGATCACCGCCTCGATCGACGAGCGGCATCTGCCGCCGCTCGGGCTCCACAACGCCTGGGGCTACAATCCCGTCACCTTCATGGCGCTCGATCCGCGCCTGGCGCCGGGCGGCCTAGCCGAATTGCGCGACACGGTTGCCGCCTTGCGCAAGGCCGGCATCGGCACCATCCTCGACCTCGTTTTCAACCACACCGGCGAGAGCGACCGCTTCGGTCCGACGCTGTCGCTGCGCGGCCTCGATGCGCAGGCCTACTACCGGCACGAGCCGGACGGCAGGCTGGTCAACGACACCGGCACCGGCAACACCATCGCCTGCGACCATCCGGTCGTCCGCGAAATGGTGCTCGACACGCTGCGCCATTTCGTCCGCCATGCCGGCGTCGACGGTTTCCGCTTCGACCTGGCGCCAGTGCTCGGCCGCGTCGACGGCACGTTCCACCCGCAAGCGCCGCTGCTTCAAGCCATCGCCGCCGATCCGCTGCTGGCCGACCGGGTGCTGATCGCCGAACCCTGGGACATCGGCCCGGGCGGCTATCAGCTCGGCAATTTTTCTCGACCCTTCCTCGAATGGAACGACCGCTACCGGGACGATGTCAGGCGCTTCTGGCGCGGCGATACCGGCACGATCGGCACCCTGGCGACCCGGCTTGCCGGCTCGTCCGATGTCTTCGCCAGGGCAGCGCAGGACAAGAGCCGCAGTGTCAATTTCATCGCCGCGCATGACGGCATGACGCTGGCCGACCTCGTCGCCTATGAGCAGAAGCACAACGAGGCCAATGGCGAGCAGAACCGCGACGGCCACGGCGACAACCTGTCCTGGAACAATGGCGTCGAGGGCGGGACCGACGATGCCTCGATCGTCGGGGCGCGGCTCGGCGATCAGCGCGCGCTGCTTGCTACGCTGTTTGCCTCGCGCGGCACGATCATGCTGACGGCGGGCGACGAGTTCGGCCGCACGCAAGACGGCAACAACAACGCCTACGCGCAGGATAATGCCATCACCTGGCTCGACTGGGCCGGCCGCGATCAGGCGCTGGAGCGGTACGCGGCAGCGCTCAGCGCGCTGCGCCGCGCCGTGCCGGCGCTTTCGGATACGCGCTTCCTGAGCGGCCAGCCGCAAGCCGGTTCAGTGCCCGACGTTGCATGGCTGACCGAAGCCGGCGCGCCGCTTGGCGAGGCCGACTGGAACGACGCGCGGCGGCATCGTCTCGCCATGGTGCTTGGCGGGGCCAGCGCCGGCGATGGCCGCCTCGCCGTCATCGTCAACGGCGATCGCCGTCAATGCGTCTTCACGCTGCCGGAACGGGCCGGGTTCCGCTGGCATGCCGCCATCGAGGCGGCGGATGGCGGCGTCGACCTGTCGCGGCCGGTGCCGGGACGGACGGTGGTATTCATGATCGAGCGCAAGGCCGGCGGTCGGACACGCAGCGGGAAGGACAAGGGATGACTGAGGGCAATGGGGAGCGGGGGGCCGACTGGTGGCGCGGCTGCGTCATCTACCAGATCTACCCGCGCTCCTTCCAGGACACGACGGGCGACGGCAGCGGCGATCTCAAGGGCATCACCGCCAGGCTCGGCCATGTCGCCTCGCTCGGCGTCGACGCCATCTGGCTGTCGCCCTTCTTCAAGTCGCCGATGGCCGACATGGGCTACGACGTGTCGGACTATCGCGACGTCGATCCGATGTTCGGCACGCTCGAGGATTTCGACGCGCTGGTCGCCGAGGCGCACCGGCTCGGCCTGAAGGTCGTCATCGACCAGGTGATCTCGCACTCGTCCGACAAGCATGAATGGTTCGTCGAGAGCCGCGCCAGCCGCGACAACCCGAAGGCCGACTGGTACGTCTGGGCTGATGCCAGGTCCGACGGCAACGCGCCCAACAACTGGCTGTCGCTGTTCGGCGGACCGGCCTGGGAGTGGGATGCCACCCGCCGGCAGTACTACATGCACAATTTCCTCGCCGCCCAGCCCGACCTCAACTTCCACAATCCGGAGGTTCAGGACGCGGTGCTGGACACGGTGCGCTTCTGGCTGGAGCGCGGCGTCGACGGCTTTCGCCTCGATACGGTCAACTACTATTTCCATGACCGCTGGCTGCGCGACAACCCGCCCCTGGCGGAAAGTGTCGCCGGCACCAACGGCGCCACCACCACCTATGCCTTCCAGGAGCATCTGTTCGACAAGACGCGGCCGGAGAACCTCGACTTCCTCCGCCGCTTCCGCGCGCTGCTCGACGAGTATCAGGACCGCGCCGCGGTCGGCGAGGTCGGTGACGAGGACCGCTCGCTGCAGACGCTCGCCGCCTACACCTCCGGCGGCGACAGGCTGCAGATGTGCTACACATTCGACCTGCTCGGGCCGCAATTCTCGGCGGCGCACATACGCGGCTGCGTCGAGGCTTTCGAAGGCGCCGTCGCCGACGGCTGGGTCTGCTGGGCCTTCTCCAACCACGATGTCGTGCGCCATGTCAGCCGCTGGACGCGGCCGGGCGGCGATCCGCACAGGGTGGCGAAATTCTCGATCGCGCTGCTCGCCTGCCTGCGCGGCTCGATCTGCCTCTACCAGGGCGAGGAACTCGGCCTGGAGGAAGCGGAGCTCACCTTTGAGGATCTGCGCGACCCTCTCGGCATCCGCTTCTGGCCAGGCGTCAAGGGCAGGGACGGCTGCCGCACGCCGATGGCCTGGGAAGCCGGCGCCGACAATGGCGGCTTCACTGCGGGCAAGCCCTGGCTGCCGCTGCCGGCCAGCCACCGCGCCCGCGCCGTGGACGTCCAGAGCGGCGAGGAGGGATCGGTGCTTTCCGCCTACCGGGCGGTGCTTGCCTTGCGCAAGCGGCACCCAGCGCTGGTCAGCGGCTCCATCCGCTTCCTGGATACCGAAGGCGATGTCCTTGCCTTCGTCCGTGAGGGTGAGGGCGAGAGGCTGGTCTGCATCTTCAATTTCGCCGACGAGCAGGTAAATTGGGCGTTGCCTGGGGATTTGGGGCCAGTTGAAGCGATTGACCTTGGCACCGCTTCGGTCATTGGCGAAGACGTACTGGTGCTGCCGCCGCTAGGTACCTTTCTGGGGCGAATCAACCTGACCCGGTCAGGGTCCGTCGAGGCTTGGTGATGCTCATAGAATTTACGAACGATGTCGCGTTCGGGGAGCAACCGCCATCTGTAGTTGTGTTGTGCACGCTGCACGAGATACGCGAGCTGTCTTCGAAGTTGTTGCTCCGCGATATTATCGACATGTCGTCTGGATTCAACGCTGTTTTTTTGGGCGGGATATCTGGCTTCCAAGTCACGATTGTCAATGAAAACGAGCACTTGGTGAAGATTCAAGACGGAAAAGTATTGATATCCTTGTCTAAGGAACACGCTGGTGTGATTTCAGCGATGCTTGATCGAATAGATGCGCAAGGCCAGACCATATACGTCGATTTCGATGGCCTGAACCTCTTTGAAGAGGCAAATTTGATTATCTCTGCAACCTGACTACTGCACCAGCACGGAGCGCCCGCAGGTCCCACCGGTGACCCGGATATCGGCTTCGCCGACATGCACGCCGAGCGCACCAAGCACGTTGTAGACCAGGCTGTCGACCGGCGCGGTCACGCCGTTCAGCACCGTCACCACCGCCGGCTTCACGGTGCCGAGGAGGGCGGTGACGTCGAGGCCGGCACCGAGCGCCTTGACCGACAGCGACAGGTTGTTGACCAGCGAGGTGGAGAGCGACTGCGTCAGGTTCTTCGTCGACACGGTCTTCATCGTCTTGGCGGCGATTTCGGTGGCGTTGAAGGTCAGGTTCGTCGGCGCCATGTTGGTAACCGAGAACGCCGAAGATCCGTTGATCTGCAGCAGGCTGAGGTTGACCAGCAAGAGCTTGACGCTGACGTCGGCGATTTCGGCGTCGCTAAACGATTGCGGCTTGGTGAAGTCGGCAAAGCCGTTGGCGTTGGTGTCGGCGAGATGCGCGGCGACGATGCCGGGCTGTGCCGCGATCGTGACCTTCAGGCTGTCGGGACGGCCGGTCGGGCAGCTGACGTCGGTGAGCTTCGCTTCGGCATAGGCCACTTCGACATTGAGCGGCAGGTTGACGGCGAGCAGCTTGATGCCGCCGCCCAAATTCACGCCGGCGTTGCCGTTCCCATTGTTGCCGCTGCCGATGCCGACGCTGGCATTCAGCTTGATGCGGGTCTGCGCGGTGCGCACCACGGTGCCGGCCTCGCCGACTCTCAGCCAGGGCGAGGATTGCGGCGGCTCGCCGATGACGATGCTGAGCGTGGTGGAGGTCAGCCCCGGTATGGTGGCGCCGAGATTGACCTGGACCTGGTTGGTGCCGTTGGCAAGTGCCGCCGCCGCCGTCATCATGCTCATGGCGCTCGTCGCGACGGTAAGCCCCGCCGGCTTCTGGCCGACGCCGAGGCTGCCGACGGAGCCAAGATCGATGAGGTGGCTGAGCGGGATCTTGACCGTGTTGGTTGCGCCGGCGGCCATCGTCTGCAGTGCCAGCTTGGAGGTGCGGTCAAGCCCCGGGACATTGGCCATGGCTGTAGCGATCTGGCCGATGGTGGCCTTCGAAGCCACCACGTCCGAATAGCTCACGCCCGTCAGATGCAGTTGCGTCGCCAGCGCGTCGGTGAAGGAGAGCACGTCGACATCGGCCGATATCAGCGCGTTGTAGTCCATCACGCTGAGCGAGATGTTGGTGCCGAGCAGGCCGCCGAGCAGCGCGTTGAGCACGCCGCCATTGAGGCTGGCGAGCCGCGACCCGACCGAGAATGCGGCTTCCGCCTGGGCGCTGGCGGTGGCCGTCGTTCCGATCACCGGCGGCTTCATCATCATCGCGCCGAAATAGAGCGTGCCTTTCTTCTTCAGCGACACCTGCACGGCGTTGTAGGGCAGCTTGCCGGCCTCGAAACGGCTTCCGGCGGCGATCGAGCTGACGCCGGAGTAGCGGCCGGGCACCACCTGGACGACCGCCTTGCTGGCCGTCGGCTCGATGATCGTCCCCTGCTTCTGGACGGCGACCGAGTTGAAGCCGTTGTCCTTCAGCGTGGTCAGCACTGCCTTCTCGGCATTGTTGATATTGGCCGCGGCGGTGATCGCCGCGAGATCGACGATCGACTGCGCCGCGCGGCGCTCGTTGAACAGCGCGCCTTCGTCTACGGCGAAGGCTGTCAGCGCCAGCGCGACCGGCGCGCTCAGCGCCGCCATGACGGCGAAGTTGGCGCGCCTGTCGGCGATCAGCCGGCTGCCTGATCGCAGCATCGCGGCGGCAGCGGCGCGCATCATATGCCCCCGACGCGGATCGTCGATTGGCGCTTGATCGTCATCGATGGCATCGGCAGGCTGTCCAGCAGGTTCCAGATTGGCAGCTCGCGCGCGTCGTAGCTGACCGAAACGACGAACTGGCTGCCGTCGATGGCGCTGTCCTTGGCATCGACCGTCAGCTTGTGCGGGTCGACGAACGGATAGCCGGCGACGTCGTGATTGATGAAATTGGTGACCAGGGCCTGCCGCTCGGTCTGGTTCAGCCCGGCTATCGCCGTTCGCGCCGCGTCCGCGGCGATCTGCTGGACCGAATGGCTGGCTCCGAAATAGATGCCATATGCAACCATGCCGAGCAAAAGCAGGATGAAAAGCGGCGCCAGCATGGCGAATTCGACCGCCGTTGTCCCGACGGCATCAGCCCGGAAACGAGACCACGAAACACGGCTTTTTGGGTCCTGCAGCATAGTGCGGAGCATGCCAAATCCGCACTGCAAAAACAGAAAACGGATGGAGCAACCGCTAGGTGCAGCAAGTTGAACGTCCTGTTTTTGCTTAAGTCGCCGCTGTTTTAGCGATTGCGCGCTAACTTAGCGTCAAGCGTGCACACAGCACGACTCGGTTGAAATCGGATATCTGTCTGTCTAGTGTCCTGCCACCAGCCGCCGGAAGCGATCGGTGGCACGCCCAAAAGCGACCAAAATTGGTTCAGGGGCGTCAACACGTAATAGGTGTGGCTGAGGGGCCGCGCCGACAGGGAGAACTTCATGCTGAAAAATGTGCTGAAGGCGACGGTGTTCGCCACGACCATGGCCTTGGCCGCGGGCACCTTCTACACGCCGGCTTTCGCCGAGACCGTTTACAACCGCGGATCCGCCGCCGAGGCGGAGACCGTCGATCCGCACAAGACGTCGACGGTCTACGAAGCCGATATCATACGCGACATGTTCCAGGGCCTGGTCATGCATGACCAGAAGACGAACCTCATCCCGGGCGCCGCGGAAAGCTGGACCGTGTCCGACGACGGCACTGTCTACACCTTCAAGCTGCGCAAGGACGGCCTCTGGTCGGATGGCAGCCCGGTGACGGCGGAAGACTTCGTCTATTCGTTCCGTCGGCTGGAAGACCCGGCCACCGCTGCCGAATACGCCTCGATGCTCTATCCGGTGAAGGGCGCTGAGGACTTCAACACCAAGAAGGGCAAGGCAGAGGACATGGGCGTGAAGGCGGTGGACGCCAACACGCTGGAAGTGACGCTGAAGGCGCCGACGCCCTATTTCCTGGAGATGCTGACCCACCAGGCGACCTATCCGGTCAACAAGGCGTCCATAGACAAGCTCGGCGCCGACTGGATCAAGCCGGGCAAGCTGGTTTCCAACGGCGCCTATACGCTGGCCGAATGGGTGCCCAACGACCATCTCAAGCTGGTCAAGAATCCGAAATTCTGGGACGCCGGCACCGTCAAAATGGACGTCGTCAACTACATCCCGACCGAGGATCGCTCATCTGCGATGAAGCGCTTCGAGGCCGGCGAACTCGACAGTTATGGTGACTTGCCGACCGAACAGCTTGCCGATCTCAAGACCAAGTTCGGCGACCAGGTCCGCGTCGGTCCATATCTCGGCACCTACTATTACGCGATCAAGACCGACAAGGCGCCGTGGGACAATGTCGAGCTGCGCAACGCCATCTCGATGGCGATCGATCGCGACTTCCTCGCCGAGAAAGTCTGGCAGAACTCGATGCTGCCCGGCTATTCGATGGTGCCTCCGGGCATCGAGGGCTACACGCCGGCAGTGGCCAAATACGCCGACATGCCACAGATCGACCGCGAGGACGCTGCCAAGAAGATCCTCGAGAAACTCGGCTATACGCCCGAGCATCCGTTGAAGATGGAGATCCGCTACAACACCTCGGAGAACCACAAGAACACGGCGGTCGCCATCCAGGAGCAGCTGAAGCCGCTCGGCGTGGAGGTGACGCTGCTCAACACCGACACCAAGACCCACTACGGCTTCCTCGAGCAGAAGGGTAACTACGACGTCGCCCGCGCCGCCTGGATCGCCGACTACAAGGATCCGGAAACCTTCCTCGGCATCTCGCGCAAAGCGAGCGGCAACAACTACTCCGACTACAACAGCCCGGCCTATGAGGCCGCAATGGACAAGGCAGCCGCCGCCGGCGGCAAGCCCGAGGAGCGCATGAAGGAGCTGGCCGCGGCGGAGCGCGTCCTCGTCGACGACGTCGGCCAGATCCCGCTTCTCTACTACAGCTTCCACGACATCGTTTCCTCGAAGCTGCATGGCTTCGACGACAATGTGATGGACATCCATCCGTCCCGCTTCATCTCCAAGGACTGACAAGAAACCTTGGCCGTGCCGCCGCTGCCATTTTGGGCAGCGGCGGCCGCGGTCTGTCGTCGTACCGGGCCGAAAGTCGGGTTGGATTTTCGGCAATGCCGGTGCGAAGATCAGAGATGCCGGCGTTGCGGGTCTTCGTTTGGAGAGCCGTCACCCTGGCTGAAGCGGGGCGCCGATGCTGCGTTATGTCTTCCGGCGGCTGTTGACCGCCATCCCGACGCTATTCGTCATCGTGACGCTGGCGTTCTTCCTGATCCGTGTCGCGCCGGGCGGCCCGTTCAACCAGGAGCGGGGACTGAGCCCTGAGATCAGGGCCAATCTCGAAGCTCAGTTCGGGCTGGGCGATCCGCTCTGGCTGCAATATGCCCACTATCTCGGTAACCTTTTGCGCGGCAATTTCGGCCCGAGCTACAACATGCCGGATTTCACCGTCACCGAGCTGTTCGCCAAGGGGCTGCCCATCTCGGTCCAGCTCGGGTCCTCGGCGCTGCTGCTGGCCTTGCTGCTCGGCGGCGTGCTCGGCACCGTCGCCGCGCTCAACCAGAACAAGCTTGGCGACTATGCCGTGATCGCGCTGGCGACGGCCGGCAGCACAATTCCCACTTTCGTCATCGCGCCGGTGATCCAGCTCCTGTTCGGCCTGACCTGGAAGCTCCTGCCGATCGGCGGCTGGGGCGACGGCGCCCTGATCAACAAGGTCGGCCCGGTGCTGACGCTTGCGCTGCCGCAGATCGCGATCGTCGCCCGGCTGATGCGCGGCTCGATGATCGAGAGCTTGCGCTCCCATCACATCCGCACCGCCCGCGCGCTCGGACTGTCCGACTGGTCGGTGGTGGTCAAGCACGCGCTGCGCGGCGCCATCCTGCCGATCGTCTCCTTCACCGGCCCGGCGGCGGCGGCGCTGCTCACCGGCTCGGTCATCGTCGAGACCATCTTTTCCATTCCGGGCGTCGGCCGCTATTTCGTCGATGCCGCCCTGAACCGCGACTACACGCTGGTCATGGGAACTGTGGTGGTCATCGCCATCTTCACCATCGTCTTCAACCTGATCGTCGATGTCATGTACGCGGTCGTCGACCCGAGGGTGCGCTATGACTGATATCGCAGCCGCAGCCCCCGCAGTCGTTGGCCGCTCGCTCTGGGGCGACGCCTGGGCGCGCCTCAAGGCCAACCGCGCTGCCATGTTCAGCCTCTATTATCTTGCCTTCATCGCGCTGATCAGCGTGTTTGGTCCATCCCTGGTGCCGCACGAATACACCACGATCTACGGCGACTATGTGCGCACGCCGCCGAGCTTCTCGGCATACCCCAAGCCCGACATGATCCAGACCGCATTGACCGACGCCATCAAGCGCATGCGCGTCGACATCAAGGAATGGCACCAGGACGGCAGCCGCGTCATCGTGACGGTCACGTCCAAGAAGCCGATAGACGACCGCTACATCCGCTATCTCGATCGCTCCGACGCCTTCGACGACACAAAGATCGATAGCAAATCGCCCGACGGGCTCGAAGTGACGATGAGTGCCGCCATCAAGCAGCAATATTTCTACTTCGGCACCGACAACACCGGCCGCGATCTGCTGTCGCGCACGCTGATGGCCGGGCGCATATCGCTGGCCATCGGCCTGCTGGCGGGCGTCGTGGCGGTGGTGATCGGCGTGCTCTACGGCGCCGCGGCCGGCTTTGCCGGCGGCCGGGTCGACGAGGTGATGATGCGCATCGTCGACGTGCTCTATTCGCTGCCCTTCATCTTCTTCGTCATCATGCTTGTGGTGTTCTTCGGCCGCAACTTCGTCCTGATGTTCCTGGCGGTCGGCGCCGTGCTGTGGCTCGACATGGCACGCATCGTGCGCGGCCAGGCGCTGTCGATCCGAAGGCAGGAATATGTCCAGGCCGCCGAAGCCATGGGCGTCGGCCAGCGCGGCATCCTGATGCGTCACGTCATCCCCAATTTGCTGGGCCCGGTGGTGATCTACATGACCCTGCTGGTGCCGCAGGTCATCATCCTGGAAAGCTTCCTGTCTTTCCTCGGCCTCGGCGTGCAGGAGCCGATGACCAGCTGGGGCGTGCTGATCTCGGTCGGCGCCAAGAACATCGGCAGCGCCAACTGGCTGCTTCTGTTCCCCGCCTTCTTCCTCGTCTCGACACTGTTCGCGCTGAACTTCGTCGGCGACGGCCTGCGCGACGCGCTCGACCCCAAGGACCGCTGACATGGCCGCTGCCGAAACGATCCTCGACGTCAGGGACCTTCGCGTCCGCTTCCGCACCCTCGACGGTGCGGTCGAGGCGGTCAAGGGCATCAACATCAACGTCAGGGCCGGCGAGACCGTTGCCGTGGTCGGCGAATCCGGCTCCGGCAAGAGCCAGACCATGATGGCCGCGATGAGCCTGCTGGCCTCCAATGGCGAGGCGACAGGCGCCGTCGACTATCGCGGCCGCAACCTTTTGACGATGAGCAAGAGCGAGCTCAACAAGGTGCGCGGCCGCAAGATCAGCATGATCTTCCAGGAGCCGATGACCTCGCTCGATCCGCTCTATTCGATCGGCAACCAGTTGATCGAACCGATCCGCAGGCATCGCGGGCTGAGCGCGGCGGAAGCGCGCGAGGAGGCGCTGAAGCTCTTGCGGCTCGTGCACATTCCCGATCCCGAACGGAGGATGAAATCCTATCCGCACGAAATGTCGGGCGGCCAGCGCCAGCGCGTCATGATCGCGATGGCGCTGGCCAACGATCCCGACATCCTGATCGCCGACGAGCCGACGACGGCGCTCGACGTCACCATCCAGGCGCAGATCCTCATGCTGCTCGCCGAATTGCAGCGCAAGCTCGGCATGGCCATCGTCTTCATCACCCACGATCTCGGCATCGTCAGGCGCTTCGCCGACCGCGTCTATGTCATGCGCCAGGGCGAGGTGGTGGAGGAGGGCGAGGCCGAAGCGCTCTTCGCCAACCCGCAGCACGCCTACACCAAGATGCTGCTGGCGGCCGAGCCGACCGGCTCCAAGGCGCCGCCGCCGGCCGGTGCCCCGGTGCTGCTCGAGGGCCGCAATGTCGAGGTGGTGTTCAGGATCGGCGGCGGCTTCCTCGCCGGCGAGCCGCTGATGCTGCGCGCCGTCGACAACATCTCGATCCGCCTGAAGCGCAACCAGACGATCGGTATCGTCGGCGAATCCGGTTCCGGCAAGTCGACGCTCGGCCGCGCGCTGCTCAGGCTGTTGCCCAGCGAGGGCCTGATCCGCTTCGGCGACCGCGACATCTCCGAGGCCGACCGCCAGGCGATGCGGCCACTCAGGCGGCAATTGCAGCTCGTCTTCCAGGATCCGTTCGGCTCGCTGTCGCCGCGCATGACCGTCGGCCAGGTGATCACCGAAGGGCTGTTGGTGCACGAGCCGTCGCTCACCGGCAAGCAGCGCGACCAGCGCGCGGTCGAGGCGCTGCGCGAAGTCGGGCTGGATCCCAATTCGCGCAACCGCTATCCGCACGAATTCTCGGGCGGCCAGCGCCAGCGCATCGCCATCGCCCGCGCCATGATCCTGAAGCCGAGGCTGGTCGTGCTTGACGAGCCGACCTCGGCGCTCGACCGCTCGGTGCAGAAGCAGATCGTGGAGCTGCTGCGCAAGCTGCAGGCCGACCACGAACTGTCCTACCTGTTCATCAGCCACGACCTCGCCGTGGTCCGCGCCATGGCCGACTACATCATCGTCATGAAGCAGGGCAAGATCGTCGAGGAAGGGCCGACGGAAGACATCTTCAGCAATCCGCAGGCCGGCTACACCCAGACGCTGATGAACGCCGCGATCGATACGGCGCGATTTCGGATGAGCGCGTAGGGCAGCGGCCCTGTGCCCAGCCGCACAACGCTACGACGGGCACTGCCGCTTTCTTGCCGCGACGATCGCCTGCTGCTGCTGCTGCTGCATCCGTTCGATCCTGGCCGTTTCGCGGTTGGCAACGACCGCCTTCACGCGCTCGCCGCCGAGCAGCCAGTTCGGCACGCTGGTGTTGGCGACCTTGCCGCGTGCGATGGCGGTTTGCGAGATCCCGGTGGCGGTGTCGCCGAGCGCGACGTTGAGTTCCGGGCAGCTCATGCGGTCGTATTTGCCCGAATCGATCGAGGCAAGCCTCGAGGAGCAGCCAACCGCAACGAGCAGCACGGTGATCAAAGTAAACAGGAGTGCTGCCGTCGGCGCGGACCTCATACTTTCACCTGCTCTCGCCGTTTCTCAGTCCCGCACGCCCGTCGAACCAGGGTAGGGCCTCATTAGGTCAAAGCGAGAGCCTGTTGTCGAGCACAATGGAAGGCCAGAGGCCGTTCCGCTCGATTTGCGGCACAGATGGGTGATTTCGGGAGCGGGAGGCAACAAGCAGCCAAGTGCTTGTTTTTCTGGTCGGAGTGGCAGGATTTGAACCTGCGACCCCATCGTCCCGAACGATGTGCGCTACCAGACTGCGCTACACTCCGTGACCAGACCGCGGGCTTATAGCCGCCGCTTTTCGATCCTGCAAGCGCCAATGGCAGTACGTCTGTCGCATTTCGTCACATTCGCCGCGGGCTGTTGAAATCTTCGGGCTGGCTCAGCGATCCGCTGCGCGAAAAGGGCAAGCGGACCAGCACGACGGACTGGCTGACCCGCTTGCCGAAACCTAGCGCAATCAGGCGGCTGACCGATCGAGCATGCTCCAGTCGAACGCGCGCGCCCAGTCGGCAAAGCTGTGCCAGCGCACCTCCTGGAATTCCTTGTGCAAGGCGGGGATGTCGACGTCGTAGCCGACGCTGTCGAACCATTCGAACATCAACGCCGCATCCTCGTTCTGCTGGCGGGCCATGGCGATCGGGATCTCCTGGTAGCCGATCGGGCGGCCGATGGCCTGCGACAGGATTTTCGCCTGCTCTTCGCCGGACAATTCATCTCCGGCGAAATCGAAGCGCTTGCCGAATACCCGTTCGCGACGCTCGATCAGCGCCGCGACGAAGGCGCCGATGTCCGCCAGCGCGACCAGCTGCAG
>NZ_RZOS01001359.1:0-483 GCF_004022605.1 Mesorhizobium sp. M4B.F.Ca.ET.089.01.1.1 | reverse complement strand
GGCTTCAACAAGGCACTAGTCGCCGCGGCATTATCTGCCGTCCTGCTGTCCTTGCTTAGTTCACAAGCTCAAGAACCTGTTCCCGAAATAAGGATCTCAGAGTCGACTGGTCTACCGATAGTCTATCCGTACCACGGCATGCTCTTGAACCACGATCTTACCGTCATACAACCCACGGCTGAAAACATTGCGGCCGTGCTCACTGCGTTCAATACGTCGCTTGAGGAAACTCTGACGGATACCAGCAAAACGCGATTCTCTCCCATCAAAGCTGACGCTCGCCAAGCCTTTGCGGGTAATCCAGAAGGCCAGCTTCTAGCAGAAGCCAGCCTTACCTATTGGCTGATAGACAATGGATCATCTCAGCAGCAGCGATCCTATTATTCCGTTTTCAAGGCCGTCGAGGCCTGGGCAGGTTTGGCGCCGATATCAAGTAGCAGAATTAGGTTCAGCAAGTTACCTGCCGTCACGACGGAACTCCAA
>NZ_RZOS01001358.1:0-484 GCF_004022605.1 Mesorhizobium sp. M4B.F.Ca.ET.089.01.1.1 | reverse complement strand
GCCTTCTTATGTTGAGGGTTCGCGCGCACTCAGTTGGGCAGCTTCAACCGGTCTAAAACGCCTCGGGCAAACCACGCAAAAATGCGGATAATGCTCGCCGGTCTCTGCCTTCTCATCGTTGTTTCGATCATCGCGCTGCTCACGACGTCGAGCGGAATCATGATCTATCAGGTGAAGGCCGGGGACGGATATTTCTGCCGCTACTTCACTGGAATAGGGTCGTTTACCACGCCGTCTTATGCGGTGACTGGATGCCCGAGATTCATCAGTGTCAATCGGTAGCGGGGCCGCGCATCCACATCAGCTATACGTATGCGCGGCGAACGCTTGCACGGTGTTCGAGTTCGAGGCGGCCAGAGCCCGCGCCGCTTCTGCGGCAAGGTTGGTGACGGAACCAAAGGCCGCCTGCATCGTGGCGAGGCCGCCGTAACTCTGATTATCGTCGATGTTGACGCCGGTGAGCGTGAAGGCGCCGCAACCAACC
>NZ_RZOS01001357.1:0-484 GCF_004022605.1 Mesorhizobium sp. M4B.F.Ca.ET.089.01.1.1 | reverse complement strand
GTTGGCGGGGGGGTGAGTGGACAATGGGATCACAACGTCCATATCCAGAGCCCGCTACGATGCAGGCTCGATAGTGCCGCTTTTCTGTGCCCGCGCGTGATCAGGAGCTTCCGTTCGCTAATGTCCGATTCTGACCCGAAGCCCACGTCCATCCTACGGCCGCTTGCGTTGGGCCGCATCAGAAGCTGATGGTCTCAGTATACAGCCGGTGCGAGACAGCATGTGTGCCGCCCATCACAAAGAGGTACAAGAGCGACACCAATCGGAACTCGTGCATCTGTTGCTGGTCCAAGAGACGAACCGAGGACGCACAAATCGGCCCAAGCCAACAGGATTCCGGCTTGTGGCCCGGGTATTTGTCTGACATGTTCCCCGTTTCGGAGTTTCTCATCGGTCTATGGGGCGTAAGGATGGCAAAGGACTCTTCGAGTGCCGCTTCTTCGGCAAATAAAGCGGACGCAAAGCTGTTAGGCAACGTAAGCGA
>NZ_RZOS01001356.1:0-484 GCF_004022605.1 Mesorhizobium sp. M4B.F.Ca.ET.089.01.1.1 | reverse complement strand
GTGATCTGGAATGCACCGCCGCCAACCATGAGAACTGCGAGGTGCTCGCATTGTTCCAGCGGCATGAAAAAGCCCGCGCTACGGAGGACCGATAACGCGGGCCGCGGCTGATGTTTTTGCCCCACCAGCCTACGCCGAACTCCAAGCAGCCTCATCCGACGCAAGGACCTAACTAATTCAAAGCCGCTAATGTTCCGGCCGCGCCCCGGAATCTTCGGAACAAGACCTCAGCCCCACTTGGGATGCGGTGCAGCGGCCGGGAACCAGCCCTTGTGAAGGCACGTTGCTGAGAGATGATTTTACTGAGGTTCGCATCCAATGGCAAAACACCTGTCTCGCGCCCCGGAGCAACGCGGCACCGGAAATATCCTGATGTGGGGTGCCATGATAGCCGCGATGCTTTTTGTCGCCCTCTTGATTATTCTCACTTTCGGGCCGTCCGCGGCGGGATCGTAGTGCACGCGGGGAAATCTGCAGCGTGAGC
>NZ_RZOS01001355.1:0-484 GCF_004022605.1 Mesorhizobium sp. M4B.F.Ca.ET.089.01.1.1 | reverse complement strand
TTCGATAACTTCAGGTCCCTCGCCGGACTGCCTGATCATCGCCAGTGTATTGCGCGAAGTGCCGCAATCGGGGTTGTGATAGATCGTGATCGTCATTCGGCGGCTTTCAATTTCGAGTTGGCCACAGGGGAGGATTTCGGTTCTGCAAGCAACCATCCGGCGACGAGCAGAGCGACAACGGCGCCAAGAATTTCGGCAACGATGAAGGCAGGCAGGTCAACTGGTCGGATTCCTGCGAAGGTGTTGGAAAAGGCGCGCGCGATCGCCACCGCAGGGTTGGCGAAGGACGTCGAGGCGGTGAACCAGTAGGCGGCGGTGATGTAGAGCCCGACCAGCCACGGAATGGCATCGGAGCGGAAGCGCAGGCCGGCCAGGATGGTGAAGACCAGGCCGAAGGCGGCCACCGCTTCCGCAAACCATTGACCCGACCCCGTCCTAGCGTGTGTCGAAATCTGGACGAGCGGCAACTCGAAGATCCCGTGCG
>NZ_RZOS01001354.1:0-485 GCF_004022605.1 Mesorhizobium sp. M4B.F.Ca.ET.089.01.1.1 | reverse complement strand
TACCCAGTCCTTCCCGCAACCGGACCGGCAGCAATCGGCCTCACTACGGCCGTTCTGGAGGATGGCTGCCAACGTTCGTACACTTCGTAAACTACATCTGTTTAGCGCCACGAGACGATACGGAACGATATGGGAAGCTTTCAGATTTTTGCCCACGAAACTCAATGAGTTCAAGACGCCCTCCGGGCCTGACGCGCTGTTATGTTGCCGTAGGATAGAACCCCTACATCTGGTCACGCGAGATCCGAGCGTTGCGCTCGCGTTCGAATACCTTGTGACCGTCAGCCAGTGCTTCAACCCGCTCCGAAATCACCCATTCGGCCGCCGTACAGGAGAGACGGGTGGTGCAATGGCTTTCCGTTCGCCAGTCTGTCCGTTGGGCAGCGCATGTCCAGCGAATCTCGGCGGCCAATGACAGGGGATCGTCGGGGGCTATAGACCATACCTCTCGCCGGATGTCGCGCGTGCACAAGCCGTTCTCCGGA
>NZ_RZOS01001353.1:0-485 GCF_004022605.1 Mesorhizobium sp. M4B.F.Ca.ET.089.01.1.1 | reverse complement strand
TCATCATACGCTTCGGCCAGCAGCTTGCCTAGGCGCCTCTGTAGCGCGCTCTCCTGGGCGGCTTCCTCATCCATCAAGTTTCCCCTAGTCGAGCAGTGACATTCCGAGTTGGTTTGTTGGAAACTAACATGCAACCAGCCCGAGGCTTAAGACTGCTGCCCGTTTTTCGTTCTTCGAGTGTGGTCGCCTCATCCGTATGCGGGGAAATAGTCAGCAAAAATCCACCGCCATTCGTCGATCGCCAGCTTCGCATATCCCTGGTTCGAGTAGTTTTCCGCAGTACGGGCCCGCCGATACGCCTGGTCGAGAGCGGCGATCATCCTGTCGGCCTCGGACTTAGCGAGATAGGAAGCGACGTCGTCGCTGTAGCCGGCGGGATCGGCAATCTTGGTCCAGACCTTGTCCCTCATTTTGTCGAATACCCATCGAGCGCCGCTCGGATAGTCGGTGATAGTGACGTCCTTCAGAACATGGCGCACTAGGAC
>NZ_RZOS01001352.1:0-485 GCF_004022605.1 Mesorhizobium sp. M4B.F.Ca.ET.089.01.1.1 | reverse complement strand
GGGTAAGTCGCGCCTTCATGGCCACAATCATGATCGGGATGGCGATGACGACATGCGAGATGACGATGGTCACAGTTGAAAGCTGCACCCCAGCCTGGGCGAAGAGGACCAGCAGCGACACGCCGACGAACAGGCCGGGCAGCGCGATCGGCGTGACCGTCACTGCCTCGATCAGGTTGCGGCCGAAGCGACCGGAACGCAGCCAAGCCAAAGAAGCCGTCGCGCCGAGCAGCAGGGTGATGACAGCGGTCAGCAGCGCGATGCCAAGGCTTTTCAGCACCGCGGCGCTCAGTTGCGGATTGCCCAGCAATTCCTCGTACCAGCGCAGGCTGAAGCCGGCGAACGGAAAGGAAAGCGACGGCGAATCGTGGAAGCTGAACAGCACGATGATGACGAGCGGCGCCAGCAAGAAGGCTAGGATGGTCCACACGACGAGCTTGATCAGCATTTAAGCCTCCGCGGAGGCGGTTGGTCGCCGGCCTGTC
>NZ_RZOS01001351.1:0-486 GCF_004022605.1 Mesorhizobium sp. M4B.F.Ca.ET.089.01.1.1 | reverse complement strand
TTGTCCACATGGTCAAATTTGGCAACGAAGGGTCGCTGTTGCGACCGGGAAACGTCGACGGGACAGCGCCCCCCTCTGGCCTGCCGGCCATCTTCCCCACTTGGGGGGAGATCGGATGTCACGCCGGCTTTCGCCAATTACCAGCGTGGCTAGAAGAGGGAGGCGCCAAAACCACTAATCTCCCCCCTTGTGGGGGAGATGTCCGGCAGGACAGAGGGGGGCGCGAAGGAACGCGGCGTTCGTTCTAGACGGCTACTATCCTCCAGCACCCTCCCAAGCCCCCGTCTCCGCGAACCTTCTCAGCATCGGCGCCGGCTCGAAGATCACCCGACCGGTTAGCCGGTGCCAATGCTCCAGCCGCTCGACGATCTTCGCAGCCCCTTCGAGGCCGGCCCAGAACATCGGCCCACCCTTGCCGATGGGAAAGCCGTAGCCGTTGACCCAGACGACATCGATGTCCGACGCGCGGGCGGCAATGCCTTCCTC
>NZ_RZOS01001350.1:0-486 GCF_004022605.1 Mesorhizobium sp. M4B.F.Ca.ET.089.01.1.1 | reverse complement strand
AAAAATTTGCGTTGAATCCAGACGACATGTCGACAACATCGCGGAGCAACAATTTCGAAGACAGCTCTCGTACCTCACGAAGCGTGCACAACACAATTACGGATGGCGGTGGCTCCCCGAACGCGACTTCGTTCGTATATTCGATGAGCATCACCGAGCCTCGCTGGACATTGACGGGCTGGCCGTCAAGTTGGTTCGCCCCAGAAAGCAACCCAGCGGCGGCAGTGACAATGCGTCTTCGGCAATGACCGCGCCGGGGCCGAGATCGACCGCTTCAACAGGCCCCAGAGCCGGCGGCAAGGGCCAGACCGCCTGCTCGTCGGCGAAGTTGAAGACGCAGACCAGCCTCTCGCCCTCACCCTCGCGGACGAAGGCAAGAACATCGCCTTCGGCATCCAGGAAGCGGATGGAGCCGCTGACCAGCGCTGGGTGCCGCTTGCGCAAGGCAAGCATCGCCCGGTAGGCGGCAAGCACCGATCCCTCCTC
>NZ_RZOS01000134.1:0-13274 GCF_004022605.1 Mesorhizobium sp. M4B.F.Ca.ET.089.01.1.1 | reverse complement strand
GCCGCGCACCGTGCCCATTCCTCGACTGAAGGCCTGGCGCATCTGTTGCCGGCCTTCGCCGGCCGCACCATGCAGGCCGAGCTCGACGCGCTGGAAAAGGGCCTCGGCAATCCCGTCCGCCCGGTCGTCGCCATCGTCGGCGGCGCCAAGGTCTCGACCAAGATCGACCTCTTGATGAACCTGGTGAAGAAGGTCGACGCGCTGGTCATCGGCGGCGGCATGGCCAACACCTTCCTGGCCGCGCGCGGCACCGCCGTCGGCAAGTCGCTCTGCGAGCATGATCTTGCCGCCACTGCCAAGCAGATCATGATCGAGGCGGCCGAAGCCGGCTGCGCCATCATCCTGCCGGCCGACGGCGTCGTGGCGAAGGAGTTCAAGGCCGGCGCCGCCAGCGGGACCGTCGCCATATCGGACGTGCCGGCCGACGGCATGATCCTCGACGTCGGCGAAAAGACCGTGAAGGCCGTCGGCGACTGGATCGACCGCGCCGCCACGCTGGTCTGGAACGGCCCGCTCGGCGCCTTCGAGATCGAACCTTTCGACCGCGCCACGGTGGCGGCGGCAAGGCACGCCGCCGAACGCACCAAGGCAGGCAAGCTGGTCTCGGTGGCCGGCGGCGGCGACACGGTGGCCGCGCTCAACCACGCCGGCGTCGCCGACGACTTCACCTATGTCTCGACCGCCGGCGGCGCCTTCCTTGAGTGGATGGAAGGCAAGCCGCTGCCCGGCGTCGAGGTGCTGAAGCGCTGAAGCAATTCCAGGAAAACCGCGCAGCGGTTTTCCGTTCGGAATTGGGTGGAGCAAAGCATTTGCAGCCAGGCGGCGATGCTTGGCGTTGCGGAAATGCGACCGGAGCGATTGACCCGATCAAGACTCGGCGAGCCGGCCCCGCGGCGCGACTTTCAATCGATTTCGCGCTTTCCGGCATCATTCCTTTGGCGGTAGAGTTCCGTGAACCGCGGAAAACCACTGTCAGGAGGAAGCACAATGAGCGAACGTCTCGAAGACATTGCCGCCGCGATCGTGGCCGACGGCAAGGGCCTGTTGGCCGCCGATGAAAGCTCCGGCACCATCAAGAAGCGCTTCGACGTGATCGGCGTCGAATCGACGGCCGACAGCCGCCGCGACTATCGCGAGATGATGTTCCGCGCCAAGGACGCGATGACGCGCTACATTTCCGGTGTCATCCTCTATGACGAGACCATCCGCCAGAAGGCCGCCGACGGCACGCCGCTGGTCGACATCATCAAGGCGTCAGGCGCCATCCCTGGCATCAAGGTCGATGCCGGCGCCAAGCCGCTGGCCGGCTTTCCCGGCGACACCGTCACCGAGGGCCTCGACGGCCTGCGTGAGCGGCTTGCCGACTACTACAAGCTCGGCGCCCGCTTCGCCAAATGGCGCGCGGTGATCGATATCGACATCGCCAAGGGCGTACCGTCTCAGACCTCGATCGGCTCGAACGCACACGCGCTCGCCCGCTACGCCGCGCTCTGCCAGGAGGCCGGCATCGTGCCGATCGTCGAGCCGGAGGTGCTGATGGACGGCGCCCACGGCATCGACACCTGCTACGAGATCAGCAAGGCGACGCTGCTCAAGCTCTATGACGAGCTCTATGCCGCGCGCGTCGTGCTCGAAGGCACCATCCTGAAGCCGAACATGGTCATATCGGGCAAGAAATCGGGCAAGTTGGACAGTCCCGAGATCGTCGCGGAAAAGACGATCAAACTGTTCCGCGAGACGGTGCCGGCGGCGGTTGCGGGCATTGCCTTCCTCTCCGGCGGCCAATCGGACGAGGAGGCGACCGCCAACCTCAATGCCATCAACGCCATCGGCCCGCATCCGTGGAAGCTGACCTTCTCCTACGGCCGTGCCCTGCAGGCCGCCGCGCAGAAGGCCTGGAGCGGCAAGGCATCGAACGTCGCCGCCGGCCAGGCCGCCTTTGTCCATCGCGCCCACATGAACCATCTGGCGGCGCTCGGCAAATGGCAGCAGGCGCTGGAAAAGGCCGCCTGACACGTTTCTTCAGACGCGACGCAAAACCCGGGCTCACCGCCCGGGTTTTGTTTTTCGCGGCGGCATCCCCACTTCTGGGACTGCGCGGAAAAGCGCGTCGGCCATGTCGGATCGCGCCGATATCGAACGTCCTTGGCAGGAGACGACAGGAGATCGTCATGCATCGCAATGCCGTCGTTTCGCGGGAAGACTGGTTCGAGGCGCACAAAAGGCACCTCGATCGCGAGAAGGAACTGACGCGGCTGCGCGACAAGATCGCCGCCGAACGGCGCGAATTGCCCTGGCTGAAGATCCGCAAGGACTACGTCTTCGAGAGCGAGCAAGGCCCGAAGCGGCTGGCCGGGCTCTTTGGCGAAAACAGCCAGCTGATCGTCTATCACTTCATGCTGGCGCCCGGTTCGAACCATCGCTGCGAGGGCTGCTCGTTCCTTGCCGACCATATAGACGGCGCCAATCTGCATCTTCAGCACCACGACGTGTCGCTGGTCGTGGTGGCGCGCGCGCCGCTGGCCGAGCTGTTGCCCTACAAGCAGCGCATGGGCTGGCGGTTCGACTGGGTGTCGTCCTATGCGTCCGACTTCAACTTCGACATGCAGGTTTCCTTCACCGACAAGCAGATCGCCGCCGGCGACACCACCTACAACTTCGAAAGGCGCGCGCGCACGTCGAAGGACCTGCCCGGCGTCAGCGTGTTCTACCGCGACGGGGCCGGCGACATCTTCCTCACCTTCACGTCGCGCGCCCGCGGTGGCGATCCACTGATCGGCGCCTATCACTATCTCGACATGACGCCGAAGGGCCGCAACGAGACCGGCCCCTATGGTGGCCTGATGGACTGGGTACGGCTGCATGACGAGTACGGGGACGTATCCGAGCCGCCGCCGGCCTGTTGCGACTGAACCGGCGGCTAATGCATGTCGCCCAAAAGTGGCCCCGGTTTTGGGAAACGACATGCATAAAACAAAGAGCTAAAGCGCGTCGCATGAGGCCGTTCAGGCGCGACGCGCTTTAGTTAGATCGTTCACCCGCACAACAATATGCGCTAAGGGCATGAGCCATGCAGCGCCTGCTCGCCCTCCTCACCTGGCTCGCCTTTCCCGTCTACGTCTGGCAGGGGCTCGGCGTGCGCCGTCGCACCAGCCGCATGCTGCCGGCGCGCGGTCCGGTCATGCATGAGATGCCGGGCAAGGCGCCGGCGATCACGCTGCTGGTGCTGGGCGATTCCTCCGCCGCCTCGGTCGGCATCGGCCATTCCGAGAACGGGCTCGCGGCGCAGCTTGCCATCCTGATTTCAGAGCGAACGGGCAGCGCCGTGCGCTGGCGGGCGGCCGGCTTCAATTCGGCGACCTCCGGCCAGGTGCGCGACCATGTCCTGCCCAATTTGTCGGCCGATCCGTGGACGCATATCGTGCTCGCCATCGGCACCAACGACACCAAGAACTTCCACTCGGTGCCACGCTTCAAGAAGGAGTTCGGCGGCCTGCTTTACGCGCTGCGCGCCAAATGGCCGGAGGCGCGCGTGGTGTGGTCGCCGGTGCTGGAGTTCACCCGGGCGCCGGCGATGCCGTCCCTGCTTGGCAGGATCCTCGAGATCAGGGCTGCCGAGATGAACCGGATGGGCAAGCGCCTCTGCCTGGAGCGCGGCGCGGTGCCTGCGTCGCGGCTGCCGATCCTCGATCCGCAGGCCGGCTTTGCCGTCGACGGATTCCATGCCTCGGAAGCCGGCTACCGCGCCTGGGCGGAGCATTTGCTCGCCCCTGTTCTGGGCGAGCAGCCCTCGGCGTAGGCAGCCGATGGGGTGACGTCGCGGCTCTAGCCCCAGTGCCCCAGCACGGCGGTGAGCGAAATCGCCGCCATGGCAAGCAGCGCCAGCTTCCAGAAATCGCTGCGCCGCTTCAGCCCCGGCCAGCCGAGCGGCTTGATCAGCTGGATGACCATGATGCCAATGATGACGAGCGCGAGGAGTTTCGACATGCCGCTTTTGAGCAGCATCGCGGCCAGCTGTCAAAGCCGGCGTCGTTGCTTTGAAGCCGGGCGGAACCGGGCAGGACAGCCGCTTCTCCGCGTGCCAGCCAGACTGACCGCAATCTCCTTCGAAAGGCTGCCATCCTCCTGACAGACTGCTGTCAGCAGGGGTGTGCGATAGTGTCCTCATCAAAGAAGAGGAGACTAGCCATGACCGGTTACCAGATACTGCGCGGTGTGCAGCACTATGTCGGCAAGATCCGCACGATGCGCAACGAGATCCGCACCCAGCGTTTCATGAATGGCTTGCCGGCGGACATTCGCAAGGACATCGGCTGGCCGGATATGTACGCCAACGGCCGCCACATCGACCAATGAGCTTTTTTTGCGTGCCGCGCTTGGATGCGGACACCGCGGTGCCCAGATCTAGACGCGTCGGCGAATATGCTGAACCCTCCTGACAGTATGCTGTCAGGAGGGTCGTGTCATGGTGTGGCAGGAGTAGAGAGTGAACTTCGCATGGTGAAGAGCTGGAACGACAGGCTGAACACGCCGGGCGTCAATGGCATCAAGCCGTCGCCGCGGAGCTTTGCCGACGTCGTCGAAGGCCAGCCGATGCTGGTGCCGACAGCGCGCCAGGTCGATGATTTCATCCGCTCGATCCCGGAAGGCGTCGAGATGGACGTCCGCGCGCTGCGCACCGCGCTGGCCATCGAGCACGGGGCTGAAGTGACATGCCCGGTCGCCATCGGCTATCATTTGCGCACCGTGGCCGAGGCGGCCGGCGAGGATCTCGAGCACGGCATGGCGCTGAGCGAGATCGCGCCGTTCTGGCGGGTGCTGGACGCCAGGACGCCGACAACGAGGAAACTGTCCTTCGGCACGGAGTTCGTCGCCGTGCAGCGCAAGCGCGAAGGGCTGAAGCCATAGTGCATGTCGCCCAAAAGTGGGAACCGGTTTTGGGAACCACGACATGCATGGGAACAACGTGCATGTCGCCCAAAAGTGGGAACCGGTTTTGGGAACCACGACATGCATGGAAACAACGTGCATGTCGCCCAGAAGTGGCAACCGGTTTTGGGGCCACGACATGCATAGAAACAACATCGAGGAACCATACGATGCGTCGTGCCGACAGGCTCTTCCAGATCGTGCAGCATTTGCGCGGCGGCCGTCTGGTCACCGCCCAGAAGCTGGGTACGTGGCTCGAGGTTTCCGAGCGCACGATCTATCGCGACATCGCCGACCTGCAGTCGACCGGCGTGCCGATCGACGGCGAGGCGGGCGTCGGCTACATGATGAGGGAGGGTTTCGACCTTCCGCCGCTGATGTTCACGCGTGACGAGATCGTGGCGCTGGTCGCCGGCGCCCGCATGGTGCGCGCCTTTGGCGGCGCCGCCATGGCGCGGGCCGCCGACGAGGCGCTGGTCAAGATCGGCGCCGTGCTGCCCGATACCGAGAAGGACCGCATCGCCCGCACCGAGATCCACACGCCGATGTGGGTGGTGAGCGATGCCGCGCGCGAGGCGATCGACCTGATCGAGCGCGCGATCGAGAAACGCCAGGTCCTGACCATCGACTATTCGGACGAGGCCGGGCGCGGCACGGCGCGCGACATCCGGCCGCTTGGCCTGTGGTTCTGGGGCAAGGTGTGGACGCTGGTCGCCTGGTGCGAGATGCGCGACGATTTCCGCGCCTTCCGCATCGACCGCATTGCCTCGGTGGTGATCGCCGGCCGCGTCTACAAGCCGGAGCGCGGCAAGCAGCTCGCCGATTTCTACCGCGCGGTGGAGCGCAGCGAGGACTACGGCATGACGCCGGACCGGGCGGCGCGCAACTGAAGCCTCGAAAGCCAATAAAAAAGCCCGCTCGAAGCGGGCTTTTTTGTTGGCATGCCGAGAATTCTACTCCTCGTCGTCCGTGTCCTTGTCCTTCGACTTCAGCGCCGAGAGCTTGGCGAAGACGGCGTTGGCGTCGAGCTCGGCGTCCTCGTCCTTCGGCTTTTCCGGCGCCGGGACCAGCCGTTCCGTCAACGCCGCCGGCAGCAGCGTGTCGCCGACGGGCTGCGCCTGCTCGCGGCCGCGCGAGGCGCGGTTGACTTCCATGTCGAGGTCGATCTGCGAGGCGAGGCCCAGCGTCACCGGATCCATCGGCTGCAGATTGGCCGAATTCCAATGCTTGCGCTCGCGGATCTGCTCGATCGTCGACTTGGTGGTGCCTACAAGACGGGCAATCTGCGCGTCCTTCAGTTCGGGATGGTTGCGTACCAGCCAGAGGATGGCATTCGGCCGGTCCTGACGCTTCGACAGCGGCGTGTAGCGCGGGCCCTTGCGCTTGGATTCCGGCACCCTCACCTTGGGGTCGGACAGCTTCAGCCGATGGTTCTGGTCCTTCTCGGCGCGCGCGATCTCGTCGCGGGTCAGCTGGCCGGTCATGATCGGGTCCATGCCCTTGATGCCTTGCGCCGATTCGCCGTCGGCGATCGCCTTGACCTCGAGCGGATGCAGCCCGCAGAACTGCGCGATCTGCTCGAAGGAGAGCGCGGTGTTGTCGACCAGCCAGACGGCGGTCGCCTTGGGCATCAGCAGCGTATTGGCCATTTCTAAAAATCCTTCTCGTTCGCCCGCGTTCCCGCGCGGGCGGTGGTTTTAGAGCCACCAAAATGGGAAATTCGCGGTCTGTATAACCGCTCCGTCACCATTTCGCAATGTTTTTGGAAAGCCCCGAGAAAGGAGAGGCCGGGCACAAGCGCGGCTTGGAAAGACAAAACCCGCCGGACTGGGTCCAGCGGGTTTGGAACCGGAGACGAGCAAGCGTCTGCGACGGCTCTGGCTTCGCGACGCGGTCCCGGCGTTGCAGCCGGGTCGCGTTTGCAATCAAAGAGCCTGGCGGGCGATACGCTCGATGTCGGCGCGGTTGATGCCGAGGTCGCTCAGCTGACGGGCGTTGAGCTTGTTCAGCTCGCGCACGGTCTCGTTGTACATGCGCCAGTTACGGAAAGCGCGGATCGGGTTCATGGTGGTTCTCCAGTCGTTGGTTGATTTGTTCGATGCCGTGTAAATAGGCACCGCCGCCCAAGAATTGAACGGACGCTTTTGCATGGCGGCAATGCGTTTTGTGCATTGCAGCATTAAGCTCTCGTTCAGGTTTTCCGCAGGCGATTTACGCACCAGGCGCGTCGAGATTTCAGGTCAGGCCGAGGCGGAGTCGAAGACGGGCGCGGAGCGACCAAAACGGTGGTTTTCGAGAACCGGCGCGGAGCGCACCTCCGCATGTCCCGGAAAAGTGCTCCCGGTTTTCCGACAAGGACATGCGGCAGCAAGGAAACTACGTGAGCACCTGAGCGCAGGTTTGCAGGCCGGCCTCACCTGAATATCCTAGCCGACGTCGAGCACGATCTTGCCGATATGCTCCCCATCCTCCATCCGCTCATGCGCCCGCCAGGCTTCGCTGAGCGGCAGGATCGTGTCCATCACCGGCGCAATCTTGCGGCTGCCGAGCAGCGGCCAGACCTGCGCCTCGAGCGCTGCCGCGATCGCCGCCTTGAATTCGACCGTGCGCGGCCTCAGCGTCGAGCCGGTATGGGTGAGCCGCTTGACCATCAGCTTGGAGAAATCGACGCTCGCCGCCGCCCCGCCCTGCACGGCGATCTGCACGATGCGGCCTTCCACCGCCGCGGCCTCGTAATTGCGCGTCACATAGTCTCCGGCGACCATGTCGAGGATGACGTTGGCGCCGCGGCCGGCGGTCGCGTCCTTGACCGCGGCGACGAAGTCCTCCTCGCGATAGTTGATCGCGCGGTCGGCGCCGAGCTTCAGGCAGGCGTCGCATTTCTCCTTGCTGCCGGCGGTGGTGACGACATAGGCGCCGAAGGCCGACGCCAGTTGGATCGCCGTGGTGCCGATGCCGGACGAGCCGCCATGCACCAGCAGTGTTTCGCCGCTCTTCAAGCCGCCGCGCTCGAATACATTGTGCCAGACGGTGAAATAGGTTTCCGGCACCGCCGCCGCTTCGGTGTGGGTGAAGCCGGCCGGCAGCGGCAGCACGCTGCCGGCATGCACCTTGACATATTCGGCATAGCCGCCGCCGGGGGTGAGCGCGCAGACCCGGTCCCCGATACGCCAGCGCGATATCTGGTCGCCCAGTGCCGCGACCTCGCCCGAGACTTCGAGGCCCGGCAGGTCGGACGCGCCGGGCGGCGGCGGATAGGCGCCCTTGCGCTGCAGCACATCCGGCCGGTTGACGCCGGCGGCACGGACCCGGATCAGCACCTCGCCCGGCCCCGGCACGGGCACGTCGCGCGTTTCCGGCTTCAGCACCCGCGGCCCGCCGGGCTCCGAGATCGCGATCGCCGTCATCTTCGCCGGAATCTTCTGTCCGCTCGCCATGAACTGTCCCGTCCTCCTTCGGCCGGTCTGGCCGGCAATTTGCATCAGCGCCCCTGCCCTATGTATGCTCATTGTCGAATCCGGCAAATGGCAAATCAGGGAGGAGCGACGATGGCGAGCTTCGACGACGAACCCGTAAAGAAAGCGCGCCCGCATGAGATCGGGCAGGATCTGGCCCTGCTTTCGGCCGACGAATTGTCCGAGCGGATCGGCATGCTGCGCGACGAGATCGCCCGGCTGGAAGCCGAGCTCAAGGCCAAGGGCGCGACCAAATCGGCAGCCGAGGCGCTGTTCCGCCGCGGCTAGCGTTGACGACGGCAACGCTTGCCGCCGAAAAGCCCGAATGCGCCTGTCAGACCGGCGCCACGAACCCCAAGCCGGATCAGACAATGTTTGCAACCTACCGACCGATCCTCTCGTTGCTTCGCGGCACCGCCTTCCTGCTCGCGGCGTCCGGCCTGCACGGGCTGCTGTTGCCGTTGCGTGGCCAGTTGGAGGGCTTTTCCACGGCATCGCTCGGCCTGATGGGCACCGCCTGGGCGGGCGGCTTCGTCACCGGCTGCTTCTTTGCGCCGCGCCTGGTTCGCCGCGCCGGCCATGTCAGGGCCTTCGGCGCCTTTGCCGCGTCGGGCGCCATCGTCGCCTTGCTCACCGGCCTCATCATCGATGAGTATGTCTGGATCCTGCTGCGCGCCTTCACCGGCTTCACCATGGCCGGCGCCTTCATGGTCATCGAAAGCTGGCTGAACGAGAAGGCGACCAACGAGAATCGCGGCACCGTCTTCGGCCTCTACATGATGGTCACCTATGCATCGATCATGGGCGGCCAGATGATCGTCGCCGGCGGCGACGTGAAGTCGGCTTCGCTGTTCATGATCACCGGCATCCTGTTCTGCCTGTCGCTGCTCCCGACCGCCGTCTCGACGCAGTCGCATCCGAAGCCGCTGCAGGACGTCAAGCTGGATGTCAAAGGGCTCTACGCCAATTCGCCGGTGTCCGCTGTTGCCTGCCTGCTGATCGGCATCGCCAACGGCGCCTGGGGCACGCTCGGCGCCGTCTATGGCGCCCGCATCGGCATTTCCACGGCCGAGATCGCGCTGATGATGAGCCTGGTGGTGGTCGCCGGCGCGGCCATGCAGCTTCCAGCCGGGCGCCTCTCGGACAAGACCGACCGCCGTTTCGTGCTGGCGGGCGCCGCGTTCGGCGCGGCCTTGTTCGCCATCGTCGTGTTCCTGTTCGAGCCGCGCTCCGGCGTCTTCGTCCTTGTCCTGACCGCCTCCTATGGCGCCTTCGCCTACACGCTCTATTCGATCGCCGTGGCGCATGCCAACGACCACGCGCGGGCGGAGGATTTCGTCAAGGTTTCGGGCGGCCTTCTGCTGCTCTACGGTTTCGGCACCATGATCGGGCCCCTGCTCGGCGCCGGCCTGATGGGTTCGCTGCGTCCCGAGGGGCTGTTCCTGGCCACCGCGCTCGCCCATCTTTGCCTGGCGGGGTACACGCTGCTGCGCATCAGCCGCCGCGCCCCGGTGCCGATCGAAAACCGCGACGCCTTCAAGACCCAGCCGGCCGACCGTTCGGTGACGCCGGAAGCCCTGCGGCTCGATCCGCGCAGAAAGGCTGAAACCAATGGTTGAGATTTGGGAAACTTTGCCTCTAAAATGACGCATGATGTTTTCTGATGCCTTTGTGGCGATTGCCGATCCCAACCGGCGCTATCTTCTCGAAGAGCTCCGACGCGGCCCGAAGACCGTCAACGAACTGGCGGCCGGACTGCCAGTTTCACGCCCAGCCGTCTCGCAGCACCTGAAAGTTCTGCTCGAGGCCGGCCTGGTCAACGCCAAGGCGGAAGGCACGCGGCGTGTCTACACGGTCAGCAGTGCCGGCTTCCTGCGGTTGAACATCTGGCTCGACCAGTTCTGGGAAGCACTGCCCGGCGAGTGACCTCTGGGCGGCATGACCGGTCCGGCACTTGCTTCATGCGATTCCGTTCTGCGCTTTTTCTGGCTGTGGAGGAGGAACCCATGGGACGCGAAGCGGTACTTGGCGCTCTGACGGCGATCAATCTGGTTCTGCTCGCTGGCATGGGGCTGATGCAGATCCTGCCGGCGAAGGCGCAGGACGGCACAGGCATGCTGCGCGGAAGCGGGCTTCAGATTGTCGATAGTCAGGGCCGGGTGCGCTCCAGCATCTCCGTGCTGCCGGCGAAGGCCGGCGAGGCCGAGACCGTGCTGTTCCGCCTCATCGCGGAGAATGGCCAGCCTTCGGTCAAGATCAGCGCCTCGACCGCAAGCGCCGGCCTGAGTTTCGTCGGCGGCGACGATGCAAGCTACATTTTGCTCGAGGCGGATGGTCCCGAAACCCGGCTCGAGATGGTGGAACCGGAGGGCCGCAAGGAGGTGATCGAGCCATAGGAGCGATTCAAGGCTAGGGGAGAACGACCGCTCGCCCGATGCGAGGCACTGATGTCAGCCGTCGTTGTAGGGGAAGAACTTGAAGTAGGGCTGGGCTTCCTCGATCACGCGGGCGAAGGACGGTCGTTCGACCAGGCGATCGTGATAACGCCTGACCGCGGGGAACCTGTCGCCGAACGGCTCGACCTTGTTGGCGTAGAACAGCGCCGGCGCCGCCGCGCAGTCGGCCATGGTGAAGGTTTCGCCAACCGCCCAAATCCTCGACTGCATCTCGGTTTCGACGATGGCGTAGGAGGCGCGCAACTGCGCCCGCGCCTGCTCGACACCGAACGGATCGGTCTGGCCCTGCGGCCGCAGCCGGTCGCCGACGATCTTCTGCATCGGCTCCTGCACATAGAAATCGTAGAAGCGGTCGGCGGTCCGAACCTGGCGGGCGAGGTCGGCATCGGCCGGGATCAGCGCGGTCGGGCCAGGATAGTGGACGGCCAGATACTCGATCACGATGGTTGATTCCGGCACCGTCTGCCCGCGCGCCTCGTCGCGCAGCACCGGCATCTTGCCCGCCGGCGACAGTCTCAGGAACGCCGCGCGCGACTGCTCGTTGCCGAGATCGACAATGACGACATCGAAAGGCGTGCCATTCTCATAGAGCGCGATCAGCGGCTTCCAGCAGAAGGATGCCAGCGGGTGGAGGTGCATGGTCAGGGACATTGGGTGCTCGCTTCCGTTCGGCGTGGATTGGCCCGATTTCGATAGTGACGCATTCCGTGCGGCGATGTCACGGCAGACGGCGGGTCAGGCGGCCCGCGCTGCCCGGTCATGCGTCGCGATGGCGGCGATCATGACGGCCCAGTCGTCCGGATGCAGTTCGTGGCCGCCGCCCTCGATACGCACCAACTTCGCACCGGCAACCGCCTCGGCGAGCGCTGCGCCATGCTCGATCGGAAAGATCGGGTCCGTCGTGCCGTGGATGACGAGCAGCGCAATCCGCATCTTCCGAAGACGGTCCTTCCAGTCTCCGCCGCTCTTGAGCAGGAAGTGGTTGGTCGCGCTGAGCAGGCCTCCCGACCGGTCATAGTCCCGCTCGACGAACGCCCTTGTCCGCTTCTCGTCGAACGGATGCGCGGTGCTCGCGATGACGCGGGCCTCGCGGACGATGAAGTCGATCACCTGCTCGCGATCCGACCAATCGACCTTCTCGCCTGCCGCCGCGTGCTCTTTGTAGCTCTCGGACATTGCCGGCAGATGCGAGGTGTCGATGCCGACTGGCGACGTGCTGATCACGGTCAGCGCCGTGACGCGCGACGGGTGTTTCAGCGCCACCAGCTGCGCGATCATGCCGCCCATCGACATGCCGACCACATGCGCCCTCACGACCTCATGATCGTCGAGCACGCGTATGGCATCATCGGCCATGTCATCGAATGTGTAGGGCGGCTCGCCCGGCGCGTATTTCGCCGAGTGGCCGGTGTCGCGATTGTCGTAGCGGATCACGAACAGACCCTCGCCGGCCAGCTTCCGGCAGAACGCTTCCGGCCACCACAGCATCGACGCCATGGCGCCCATGATCAGCAGAACCGCCGGATCGGCGGGACTGCCAAAAGTTTCGGAAACGATCCGGGGCTGCTCTTTCGTCTTCATGGTCGCTTCCTCCTCTGCAATCCGATTGCATTTTGCAATCAGTTGCACGATAATCAGACTGATACGATAATGCAACCGGTTTTTTCTGGAGGCTTGCATGAACACCGACCACCGCTCCGGCTGCCCGATCAATCTGTCGCTCGAAGTGTTCGGCGATCGCTGGAGCCTGATCATCCTGCGCGACATGATCTTCGGCGGCCGGCGCCATTTTCGCGAAATGCTCAACGGATCGATCGAGGGCATCGCGTCCAACATCCTTGCCGACCGGCTGAAGCGGCTGATGGAGTTGGGCATGCTGACAAAGGCCGACGATCCCTCCCACAAGCAGAAGGCAATCTACAGCCTGACCGAGATGGCTATCACCCTGGTGCCGATCATGGCGCATCTCGGCGCCTGGGGCCGTGTCTGGCTGCCGGTCAGCGAGGAGCTCTCGATCCGCGCCGAGCTTCTGGAAAACGGCGGCCCACCCTTATGGGAGCGCTTCATGGACGAATTGCGCCATGAACACCTCGGTGCGCCGATCGACCATGCGGGGCCAACCGTTCGGGCAACCCTGCAGGCCGGCTACGAGGCAGTGGTCGCCCGCAAGGCTGAGGCAGCCGCCGGCTAGAGAGGGCGCGGCGTTTCGCCACTTCCTGAAAATCAGTTTCAACCGCCGCCGGGATTGTATCTTGCGTCTCGTCGACGATGATCGCGGCCTTTCAACAGGAGACTGCCATGACCGCGCTGACGCTCGAGAAAGCCAAGCAAATCATCGACGCCGCCTTCGCCAGGGGTGCCGAGCTGAAGCTCAGGCCGCTGGGCGTGTCGGTGCTCGATGCCGGCGCCCACCTGGTCGCCTTCCAGCGCCAGG
>NZ_RZOS01001349.1:0-487 GCF_004022605.1 Mesorhizobium sp. M4B.F.Ca.ET.089.01.1.1 | reverse complement strand
CCATGCAGTAGTTGGCGGTGAAAACCACATCCTTCGAGGTGACCGGCGAACCGTCGGACCATTTGAGGCCCGATTTCAGCTTCCAGGTGATCGACTTGAGGTCCTCGGCGACGCCGCCGTTCTCGACGGTCGGGATCTCCGCGGCCAGCCGCGGGAAAAGCACACCATTCTCGTCGTAACCGGCTAGTGGCTCGAGCACCAACGATGCTGCAATGACCTCTTTGTCCCCTCCCGCGAGGTAAGGATTCATCATCGACGGCGCCTGCCAATTCAGGATCTTGACGATGCCGTCTGCGCCGCGTTTGGCAAACGCAGACGTTACCAGTAAGGTAGCAATGACCCCCCCGGTTAGAAGCGATTTCAATCTAAACATTCTGTGTTCTCCTCTTTTTCTAATCAGGCTCGGCTAGTCGAGCCCGTTGCCTTACGCCAGATCCGTGCTCATAGGTCGCGTACTCGCTGTCGCGAACTTCGTGCGAGGGACCTT
>NZ_RZOS01001348.1:0-488 GCF_004022605.1 Mesorhizobium sp. M4B.F.Ca.ET.089.01.1.1 | reverse complement strand
GTCCAGATAGGTGCGCAGGCGTGTCCAGCAGAAGTGCGCCAGTCGAAAGAAATGCTGCTCCCGGTAGTCGAACAGCTCTGGCAGATGTCGATACAGCGCCCTTCCTACGACGACGCCGGGCGCTCCCAGTGCCATATCGACAAGCGCGTTTAGCTCGCCTGTGCTTAGCCAGGTGATCTCATCTGCATCCCGTCGCTGGGCTACAAGCGTCTGGAGGATCTTGTCCTTGCCTGCGACCCTAGACCAGTTTCGCTGGACGATCCTGAATTCGCGCGCTTCCTCGCCTTCTTGTGCGCTTTCAATCGCGGCGAGGACGGCCCAGGCAGGCTTCCGGCGCCGATTTTGCCGAGCATTAGGAGCTTCCGGCGCGATCGACGAGGGCAGCGCCTCAATGATCTGCTGCCGCACCCTCGACCGCATCTGCTTCAGGCTTGCCGCTCCGCGAATGTTAAGCGGATTTACGGCCCGGATAAGGAACGGGCTAGGAT
>NZ_RZOS01001347.1:0-488 GCF_004022605.1 Mesorhizobium sp. M4B.F.Ca.ET.089.01.1.1 | reverse complement strand
GCGCGGTCCCGGTCGGATTGCAGACCTGGATGGTGCTGCGCGCCGCTCCGAAACAGGCCGAGAGCGCTGGTGTACTGATGGTCATAGCCTTCCAAGTGGCGATCGCAGCCGGCACAACTTTCGGTGGCCTATTGGTGGATCACACGGGCATTGCCAGTGTCTTTCTCTACAGCGCGGTTGCCACGTTCCTCGCTGTCTTGACAGTATTTCTGCTCGGCCCGAACCGCAACAGCTGACCGCCTGGTGGGGAGTGACGACGGTCGGTGGCGTTAACGCTATTGTCACCTCTGAGCTCGGCCAAAGGCCGCGGCTTCGTCGTAACCATGCCTTCGATGGGGCAGCGCCAAATTGCTACCTGCTCATCGCGTTATGACAATACAGCGCGCTTATTGCGTCATCGTGTTCCCGATCTCGGCTTCAATGCCCGGCTACTCGCTGCGGAGGCAGATGGGCGCCGGCGTCCCACCGACAACGATCGGTCTTTCTCA
>NZ_RZOS01001346.1:0-489 GCF_004022605.1 Mesorhizobium sp. M4B.F.Ca.ET.089.01.1.1 | reverse complement strand
GCCCAGAGCCTTGAGCGCGATCCGCAACTGGAATCGCTGCTCGCCAACCAAAAGAAGGCGCTTGGCATACAGGTTGAATCCGGCCGGCGCCTGGGCGCGGAACTTGCGTTCAGCCACGGCATTGGCATTGGGCGTGGCAGGGGCATCTAAACTTATTACGAAATGGCATGTCGAGCGTGTCGTCGACGAAGGTAGTTCCCATCGACAACGACGATGATGACCATGAATGAGATGGAGTCGTCGAACTCTCCCTTGGTAAGGGAGTGCTCTACCGCTGCAGAGAGCAGATGTTCCCTGGGCCATCAGAGGCTTGCCCGTTTGCCGCTTTTGGCGGTGGTGTAGGCTGGTGCCTGTTCGGTGGGTGCTCGGTCGCTCCACGGCCGGGCTCACCGATAGGTCGTCATCCGGTGATTGGCGATCTCGAACCAGAGACGGGAAGCGGCCTTCTTTTGGCTGACCGCCCATTCATGTTCGATCATGCTCAGGGCC
>NZ_RZOS01001345.1:0-489 GCF_004022605.1 Mesorhizobium sp. M4B.F.Ca.ET.089.01.1.1 | reverse complement strand
GCGGTGGCCTCACGCTTGGCGGCCGGCGCATCGATCGGCATCACGATGGTGACGGGAATGCCGAGCGCCTGGCCGGCGGCGGCCAGCCCTTGCGCGAAATTGCCGGACGAGTAGGCGACGACACCTTTCTTGGCCTCATCCGGCGACAGCCGCTTCAGCCGCCAGTAGGCACCGCGGACCTTGAAGGAGCCGGCCCATTGCAGCGATTCCGGCTTGACGAAGACACGCGCCGCACCCGTCTCCCTGGCGAGCGCGGTCGACTCAAGCAATGGCGTCACCTGCGTTGCGGCCGAGGTGACGGCATAGGCCATTTTGAGATGGTCGAGTGAGGGGACGAGCGTTGTCATCATTCGCCTCGCGGATACCGTTTGCTCTCCTCGAGATTGTCGAGGTTCATGTGGTTGCGCATGTAGCGCTCGGACGCCTTCTGCAGCGGCTGGAAATCCCATGGGTAATAGGCGCCGTTGCGCAGCGCCGGATACACCACCC
>NZ_RZOS01001344.1:0-490 GCF_004022605.1 Mesorhizobium sp. M4B.F.Ca.ET.089.01.1.1 | reverse complement strand
CTCATGGATAAAGTGGGATACTAGATTCGGCTTTTGCATGGCTCTGTAAGGGATCGACCCCCTAGCACGTTGCGCTCGATAGCGCGACGGCACGACTTCCAAGTACTATGTTTTGAACGGCAGCTTCGCGCCTCATGGCAGACGTTAGGGCAGAATTTTTGAGCGCCCGAAAGCGGATGTTTGTGCGGAAGCTTTTCGCGGTCATGCGCAAACCAAGATTCTAGCTTGTCGTTGCGGCGAGTATTGCGGCCGCCGCAGCCTGGAGACAGGGCTCTCGGTATGCGAAGGCCGGCATCGTCCTCACCGAACTCCTGCCTCGTGGTTCTCACATGACCTGAGCCCGCCCTTGTGCGCACTCGACTCGCCTAATCTATGGCATGAAAACAGAAAGAATCTAGACGCCCCTTGACTCATTGTAGCTTTCGATTTGTATTTCAGACAAGTACTCCATGTATTGAATTTTCGAGACGATCGAGGGGCGGGACATGGT
>NZ_RZOS01001343.1:0-491 GCF_004022605.1 Mesorhizobium sp. M4B.F.Ca.ET.089.01.1.1 | reverse complement strand
ATAGAGGAGGGCTTCGGCTCTATCATCGCCAAAATGGCGCCCGGCCGGGATGCCGAAGCCGGCATTCTGGGCCACAAAGGCATGACAGGAACGGTTGTCGTCCTCGGCGACAATCTGGCGCCGCATGATTGCGTCGTCCAGCTCGCCGGAGAGGCGATGCGCATTCCGATAGCCCCCTTTCATGAGGCACTCGAGCAAAGTCCCACCCTGCGGCTGTTTCTTCTGCGCTTCGTGCAATGCCTGATGGTGCAGACCAGCTACACCGCTCTCACGCGAACGCCCGCCAGGGGCTCGAAAGCCGTCTCGTCCGATGGCTGCTGTTGTGTGAGGATCGCGCTGGCCCCGAGCTGAAACTCACGCGCGAATTCCTGTCGATCATGCTCGGCGTGAGGCGGCCGGGCGTAACCGTCGCCATCGAGGTCCTGGAAGGCAATGGCTTGATCCGCGCCACGTGCGGCAAGATCGTCATCCGTGATTGGGAAGGACTGATC
>NZ_RZOS01001342.1:0-491 GCF_004022605.1 Mesorhizobium sp. M4B.F.Ca.ET.089.01.1.1 | reverse complement strand
GGCTTCAGGTTTGTCATCATGAACTGATCGGTGGTGGCGCCGCTCTTGGAGCGCAGGAGCACAAGCGCGGGATTGGCTTCGATGAGCCGCGCCAGGCTCCCGTCAAGCTGGGCCACAGCGTCGACCTGGCCGGCCACCAGCGCATTCATGCGGGCGGTCGGGTCGTTTATCGCGATGAACTCGACCCCATCCAGATAGGGTTGCCCTGCCGTGCGATAATTGTCGCTGCGTGCAAGTGTCACTCGCTGGCCGCGGGACCATGACACGAACTTGAAGGGTCCGGTGCCGATCGGCTTGTCGAAGTCGGTCGTCCCGTGCTTGATGAGGAACATCACTTTGCTGCCCAGCACTTGCGGCAGCAGGGCATACGGCTGCTTCAGCTCGATTTCGACGGTGCTGGCATCCAATGCGCGCACGCCTTTTGACTCCAGGAGCGGAGCCAGGTTGGGGTAGGCATCGGCTTTGTTGTCGGAATTGAGGATGTACTGGAT
>NZ_RZOS01001341.1:0-492 GCF_004022605.1 Mesorhizobium sp. M4B.F.Ca.ET.089.01.1.1 | reverse complement strand
GGATAAGGAGCGGCTGGTCGCGGCGACGTTTGAGCCTGGGGCTAGTGTTTCCGAGACCGCGCGATCGGCTGGCATTCATGTGAGCCAGCTTTTCCGGTGGCGCAAGGAACTCTGCCAGATCTCCGCGCCGTCCGTGCCGCAACTCGTTGCCGTGGAAGTCGTCGAGGCGCTGCCAGCGCCGCAATCGCCAGCGCAGCCACCGCCGATCTCCAGACCGCGCAAGAAGAGCAGCATGGTGTCGATCGAGCTTGGCGGCGCCCGCCGCCTGCGGGTCGAGAGTGATATCGATAGCGAGGCGCTCGGCCGGATCCTGGATGTGCTGGAGCGGCGATGATCTCGATCCCGAGCGGCGTTAAGGTGTGGCTCGCCACTGGCTATACCGATATGCGCAAGGGCTTCCCGGGCCTGTCGCTGATGGTGCAGGAGACATTGAAGCGCGATCCGCACACCGGTTACCTGTTCTGTTTCCGCGGGCGGCAGGGTGACTTGATC
>NZ_RZOS01001340.1:0-493 GCF_004022605.1 Mesorhizobium sp. M4B.F.Ca.ET.089.01.1.1 | reverse complement strand
CGCTGAAGGGCGCCGGGAGCTATAACGGCAATGCCGGGGTCATCACCCGGATCGATCGCGACTCGGGACGCATCGGCGTGACGCTCGATTCAGCAGCTGGACGGGAAGGCAGAAAGGTCGAGTGGTACGCGTCCGAGTTTTCCGGATTCCGGCATGGCTACGCCGGCACGATCTACAAGGGCCAGGGCAAGACGCTCGACCACACCTATCTCATGCACACCCATCACTGGCGCGCCGCGTCCAGCTATGTGGCGCTCACCCGGCAGCGCGAGAGCGCAACCATCTTCGTGGCGACGCAAACAGCACGCGATTTGCGGCAACTGGCTCGACAGATTGGCCGCAACGAAATCAAGGCGGCATCGGTCGCCTATGCGACTGCCGACGAGCTGGCGCCGGAACAGCGGGCGAAGCTGGATCAGGACGGAGGTCGGGAACGCGTGCGCCCGCCGCTCCGTGAAGGCGGTGAAGGGGAGGGGCTGTCCGAGAGGCGGGG
>NZ_RZOS01000133.1:0-13275 GCF_004022605.1 Mesorhizobium sp. M4B.F.Ca.ET.089.01.1.1 | reverse complement strand
GCGGCGCCGGCCGGCTTGCGGCGCCGCGACGGCGCGCCGACGCGCAGGCGGCGGTCCATCAGCGACATCAAAGCGCCTGCCATCATCACCAGGGCGCCGCCCCAGATCAGCGTCACCAGCGGCTTCCACCACAGCCGAACGACGACGGAGCCGTCATTGCCCTCGTCGCCGAGCGACAGATAGAGCTGGCTGAACCCGATCGTCCTGATGCCGGACTCGGTGGTCGTCATCTGCCGCACCGGATAGAAGCGCTTGGCCGAGCTGATCTCGCCCTTGGCGTTGCCGTCGGCGCCGATGACGAGGAAGCGGCCACGATCCTCGCTGTAGTTCGGTCCCTGCGCCGGGTAGAGGCCCTCGAAGCGCAGCGTATGGCCGGAGAGCTCCACCGTCTCGCCGGCGCGCATGGTCAGGATCTTCTCGGTGCCGAATGAGACCGTGCCGACGATGCCGAGCAGGGTCAGGCCGAGGCCGAGATGGGCAAGCGCGGTGCCGAACACGGAGCGCGGCAGGCCGGTAAAGCGGCTGAGCACAACCGCCGGCGCAACATTGCCGAGCCCGGACTTGACGGCGAGATCGGTGAGCGCGCCGCAGAGCAGCCAGACGGCGAGACCGACGCCAAGGGCGGCGAACACCGAGGCGCCGTCGATGAACAGCGCCGTCACCAGCACGGCGACGAGCGCTGCGGCGAAGGCCGCCATAAGGCGCTGGGCGGCCGCAAGGACATCGCCGCGCTTCCAGGCAAGCAGCGGCCCGAACGGCACGATCGCCAAGAGCGGCAGCATCAGCGGGCCGAAGGTGAGGTCGAAGAACGGCGCGCCAACCGAGATCTTGCCGCCGGTGACGGCTTCGAGCGCCAGCGGATAGAGCGTGCCGACGAGCACGGTTGCCGTGGCGGTGGTAAGAAACAGATTGTTGAGGACGAGCGCGCCCTCGCGCGAGATCGGATGGAACAGGCCGCCGGCTGTCAGCCTCGAGGCGCGCAGCGCGAACAGCGCCAGCGAACCGCCGATGAACAGCGTCAGGATGCAGAGGATGAAAACGCCGCGCGCCGGGTCAGTGGCAAAGGCATGCACCGAGGTGAGCACGCCGGAGCGCACCAGGAAGGTGCCAAGCAGCGACAGCGAGAAGGTGAGGATGGCGAGCAGCAGCGTCCATATCTTCAGCGCCGAGCGTTTTTCCATGACGATCGCCGAATGGAGCAGCGCCGTGCCTGCGAGCCACGGCATGAAGGAGGCGTTCTCGACCGGGTCCCAGAACCAGAAACCGCCCCAGCCGAGCTCGTAATAGGCCCAGTAGGAGCCCATGGCGATGCCGCCGGTGAGGAACATCCAGGCGACCAGCGTCCATGGCCGCACCCAGCGCGCCCAGGAGGCGTCGATGCGGCCCTCGATGAGCGCGGCGACCGAAAAGGAGAAACAGATCGAGAAGCCGACATAGCCGAGATAGAGCAGCGGCGGATGGATGGCGAGGCCGAGGTCCTGCAGGATGGGGTTGAGATCACGGCCCTCGATCGGCGCCGGATTGAGCCGGATGAAGGGATTGGACGTCGCCAGGATGAACAGGAAGAAGGCGGCGCCGATCGTCCCTTGCACGGCGAGCACATTGGCCCTGAGGGTTGCCGGAAGGTTGGAGCCGAACACGGCGACAAGCGCGCCGAAAAAGGTCAGGATCAGCACCCAGAGCAGCATCGAGCCCTCGTGGTTGCCCCAGGTACCGGTGATCCTGTAGATCAGCGGCTGCAGCGAGTGCGAGTTCTCCCAGACGCTCGCCACCGAGAAGTCGGACCCGGCATAGGCGCTGGCCAGCGCGGCGAAGGACAGCGCGGTGAGCGCGAAGCCGGTGACCGCCACCGGACCGCCAACCGCCATCATTTTCAGGTTGCCGACGCGCGCGCCATAGAGCGGCACCAGCATCTGCACCAATGACAGCGCAAAGGCCAGGACGAGCGCGAAATGTCCGGTTTCGACCATTATTGGCTCTTGCTTTCCTGCCAGACACCCTTGGCCTTCAGCCCGTCGGCGACTTCCTTCGGCATGTAGCGCTCGTCATGCTTGGCAAGCACGCTGTCAGCGACGAAAATGCCGTCCGCGCCAAAGCTGCCTTCTGTGATGACGCCCTGCTCCTCGCGAAACAGGTCGGGCAGGATGCCAGTATAGGTGACCTTGACCGATTTCTGCTTGTCGGTCACCGAAAAGGCGACCGTCGCGCCCTGCCCGCGCACGATCGTGCCCTTTTCGACGAGCCCGCCAAGGCGGATGCGCTGGCCGGGCTGGACAGTCGCTGTTGCCAGATCGCCGGGCATGTAGAAATAGGACGCCTTCTGGCCAAGCGCGTAGAAGGTGAGACCGGTCGCGGCGGCGAGGAATGCCAGCCCGGCCACGATCACCGACAGTCGCTTCTGCTTGCGCGTCATCGTCTACTCCGTCGCCGCCAGGCCGAGCGTGGCGGCAAAGGCGGTGAATTTCTTCGCTTCCTCGCTGTCGGCGCCAAAGGCGGCAATGGCGCGGCCGAGCGCATCGCGCGCCTGGTCGGCCTTGCCCAGCACCGCATAGGAACGAATGAGCCGCATCCATCCTTCCACATCGCGCGGGTTTTGCTTGAGCTTTTCGTCGAGGCTGGCGACCATGGTCTCGATCATCGCTTGCCTGTCCTGGGGCGACATCTGCTGCGCGGCGTCCACGGCTTGCGCATCCGGGCCGTTGGCGGGTGCGCCCGCCGCAGCGGACTTGCTTGCCGTGTCGGCCAGCGCCTGCTCGACCGCGCCGCGCCACGGAGAGTCCGGCGGCAGCGCGGCCAGCATCTTTTGCCAGGCCGCCGTCGCCTCGCCGGTGCGGCCCTCCTGCGCCAAGCCCATCGCCAGATAGAAGCTCGCCTTCGCATTGGCGGGGTCCTGCTTCAGCGCCGCCTCGAAGGCAGCCTGAGCCTCGGCCGACACGATGCCGCCGGCGGCGTTGGCGATCGCCTCGCCGAGACCGGCCTGGCGGGCCGCGCTGTCGCCGTCGAGGCGGATGGCGTTGCGGTAGGCGCTGACCGCGTCGGAATAGCGCTGCAGCCGCAGATAGACCGGCGCCAGCACGTCCCAGCCCCTGCCATCGGACGGGTTGGCGGCAAGATGCGCCTCGGCGCGCGCCACCAGTTCGTCGACCGAGGAGTCGGCGGGGTTCTTGGCGAGCCTCTCCGTCAGAGGCTGCGACGGCAGGTCGGGCGAGCCGAGCTTGATATAGAGGCCCCAGCTGACCAGTGGCACCGCCAGCACGGCCGCCGTCGCGACCAGCCTGGTCGCCATGGATGACCGCCGGGCGGCCGGGCCGGACTGACCAGCAGCGCCCAGGCGCAGGATGCGACGACCGATTTCGGCGCGCGCTTCCTCAGCCTCCGCCGGCTGGATCAGGCCACGCGCCACGTCGCGGTCGAGTTCCGACAACTGGTCGCGATAGACTTCGAGGTCATGCTCGCCGGCGCTGGACGCGCCCTTGGTGCCGCCGGCCAGCGGCAGCAGCACCGCCAGGCTGGCGCCCAGCGTGAGGATCGCGGCTATGACCCAGAACAGCATGGTTCTTCCAATAACGGCAGAGCCCTGCCCTGCCAACACAGGCACGCTGCGACGCTTTGACGGCCAAGCGTCCGCCCGTCATTGATCGACGTCAACCCGACAGGCCTCTGGCCGGTTTCTTCTTGATGCATGTCGTTGTCCCAAAACCGCTTCACACTTTTGGGCGACATGCCTTGGTCAGGTCAGCGGCGTCCAGCTGCCGTCGCCGTTGCGGCAGGCGGTGCCGCGCGCGGTGGCGCTAGCGGTGCCGGTGAACACCGTATGGGTGTACTGCCGGCAGTCCTGCGAACCCACCCTATACGGCTGAGCTGCGACGACTTCGCCGGAATGGCCGGTGCCGTCGCCCTTCCAGGTCACCTTCTGGCCGCTCGCCGTGTATTCGAGCGCCTTGTATTCGGCTTCCAGCGCCTTGCGCTTGTCGGTGTCGTCGAGGCCGGAGCCGATCGATCCGCCGACAAGGCCGCCGTGCATGGCCGAAATGATCGTGGTGGCCACCTTGCCGCCGGCCGGCGGCGTAGCGGCCGGCGTGACGCCGGCGTCCGGGCCGCCCCGGCTCAGCGTCGTGCAGCCGGAAACGGCCAGCAGTGCGGAAACGAGCGCGACGCGAATCTTCATGCCAACAACCGGTTTTCTCGAGCAGGATGTGCTGGGGGCGGCGCCATCGGGAAAGTTGGCGTGGCCATAGTGTTGATGTTTGTCGGAAATTTGGCCGCGGCCGCCGACATCGGGAGCAATCGACGTGGCGCATACCATGCTCCGCCCATCGATGTCGACCGGCCCGGGCAAGGCATCACTGAAGGCTCCGCAACCGCACCACCGCCTTCAAGCCGCCCGTGGCGGAGCGTTCCAGCGCCAGCACGCCGCCATATTCGTTGACGAGGTCGGCGACAATGGCGAGGCCGAGCCCGGTGCCGGGCTTGGTTTCGTCGAGGCGCCGGCCCCGCTTCAGCGCCTCGCGCGCCTTGTCCTCGGGAATGCCCGGGCCGTCATCCTCGATCGATATCTCGAACAGGCCGACGCCGGGAACCGGCGCCACCGAGACGGCGACCGCACCCTTCGCCCATTTCAGGGCGTTGTCGAGGAGGTTGCCCAGCAGTTCCTCCAGATCCTCGCGCTCACCGCCGAAGATGATCTCGGCCGCCGGCAGCGACAGTGTAAGCTTGATCTCCGGCTTGAGCTTCTGCAGCACCCGCACCATGCGCTGCACCAGCGGCGTGACCGGCGTGCGGTAGACTACGCTGTCGCGCTGGGCGGCGACGCGCGCCCGCTGCAGATAGTGGTCGACCTGCTTCTGCATCGAGGCGGCCTGTTCGGCGATGAGCTGGCCCTTGGCGCCGCCGAGCGCCCGGCCCTCGTTGAGCAGCACCGCGAGCGGCGTCTTCAGCGAATGGGCGAGGTTGCCGACCTGCGTGCGCGAACGCTCGACGATGCGCTTGTTGTTCTCGATCAGCGCGTTGGTTTCGTTGGCAAGCGGCTCGATCTCGGCCGGGAAGCGGCCGTCGAGCCGCTGCGCAGTGCCCTCGCGCACCATGGCCAGCGCGTTGTGGACACGGCGCAGGGGCTGCAGGCCGATCAGGATGGCAATGGCGTTGATGGCTATCATGCCGACGCCGAACAGCGACAGATAGGTGAGCAGGCGGCGCTGGAAGGTGGCGATCTCCTGTTCCAGCTCGGTCTGGTTGCCCATGACGCGGAAGCGCGCGGCGCGGTTCTTGGCGTCGAGGACGAATTCGCTCTCGAACACTTCCAGCTCCTCGCCCTTGATACCTTCGGCCGAGTAGCTGCGCTGGAAGTTCGCGTTGAAGGGAACCTCGGCGACGGAAGGCGAGAGCACCGACGTCGTCATCGAGGAGGAATGGATCTCGCCGTGAACGCCCTCGGAGGCCGGCTCCACGGACCAGTACCAGCCGGAATTCGGTTCGGAAAAGCGCAGGTCGCCAAGATCCGGCGCGCCGGTGAGCGCCCCGTTGTCGGAAATGCCGACCGAGCCGATCAGGTTGAACAGATGCGCGGACAGCAAGCTGTCGAAGCCGCGCTCGCTCGCCTGACGGTAAAGCGTTGTGATTAGGGTGAAGATGACGACCAGCGTCAGGATCGCCCAGAGGGTCGAGAACGCAATGACACGGAAGGCCAGCGAGCGCGGCCAGAGCCGCGCCGCGAAAGGCTTCCTTGCGATTGTAGCGAGCGGTTCCGCCTTACGCCTCCGGCTCACGCATGCGGTAGCCCATGCCGCGCACGGTTTCGATCATGTCGATGCCCATCTTCTTGCGCAGCCTGCCGACGAAGACTTCGATGGTGTTGGAATCGCGATCGAAATCCTGGTCATAGAGGTGTTCGACCAGTTCGGTGCGCGATACCACCTCGCCCATATGGTGCATGAGATAGGCAAGCAAACGGAATTCGTGCGAGGTCAGCTTCAGCGGCACGCCGTCGACATCAGCTTTGGATGCCTTGGTGTCGAGGCGCAGCGGCCCGCAGGTCAGTTCCGACGAGGCATGGCCGGCGGCGCGCCGGATCAGCGCCCTGACCCGCGCCAGCACCTCCTCGATGTGGAAAGGCTTGGTGACATAGTCGTCGGCGCCGGCATCGATGCCGGCTACCTTGTCGCTCCAGCGGTCACGCGCGGTGAGGATCAGCACCGGCATCTTGCGGCCGCCGCGGCGCCAGCGCTCGACCACGCTGATGCCGTCCATCTGCGGCAGGCCGATATCGAGGACGACGGCGTCGTAAGGCTCGGTGTCGCCAAGGAAATGCCCCTCCTCGCCGTCGAAGGCGCGGTCGACGACATAGCCGGCGTCGACCAGCGCGTCCGACACCTGCCGGTTGAGATCCTTGTCATCTTCGACGACGAGCACACGCATGCCGGAGTTCAAACCTCTTGACGTTCAGGGCGGATATACAGCGATTCCAATAGTTTGGGAAACTTCGATATCAATTCAGCGGAACGACGATCTCGGTGCGGCGCGGGCGCTGCCCATCCTTGCCGGGCACCAGCACGACGATGACGCAGACCGCCTGGCCGCCACGCGTCGCCTGCGAGGCCTTGGCCAGCGTGCCGCCATTCTGCGCCGCCACCTGCTGGCCGATCGCGTAGCAGTCCGATGCGGCGACCACGAACGGCTGCGTGTCGTGAGGCGCGATGGCCGGAGCCGACATTGCCTGCGAGGCGAGCAGGCCCGTCGCTGCGAGCGCCAGTGTCGCGGTTCGGAGATGGGAGCGAAGCGTATTCATGGCAGGCGTTGTAACGCATCGGTGCTGAACGTGAAATGAACGGTGAACGCCCGAAAAACCATGCCCGCAACACCCCCTGAAACGCAACTGCGATCGCGCCGTTCCCCCTCAGGCCCGACCCCAGACTCATAACCGGAAAACGGCGGTGGCGGCTAATGGTTTCGTTGCAGACCTTTCGCCTTGCCCCGGGTAGATTACGAAGACCCGATGAGGAGAGTAGCAGGCGATGGGACGCGAGGAACTTGCCGAACTTTACCGTGGCTACATCGCGTGTCTCAACGCCCAGGACTGGGCCAATCTCGGCCGGTTCGTCGGCGAGGCGGTGCAGTACAATGGCGAAACGGCTGGACTGTCGGGCTATCGCCGCATGCTCGAAGGCGATTTCCAGGCCATTCCCGATCTCCGTTTCAGCATCGAACTCCTGGTTTGCGAGCCGCCGCGCGTGGCTGCCCGCCTGCATTTCGACTGCACACCCAAAGGCAGGTTGTTCGGATTGCCCGTGAACGGCAGGCGGGTCAGCTTCGCCGAGAACGTGTTCTATGAATTTCGCGATGGTCACATATGCGAGGTCTGGTCGGTCATCGACAAGGCCGAGATCGCGGCTCAGCTTTAGTGCGATCCGTCAGGCGTCTTCCCGCGTGACGGCGCGGAAGCGCTGCAGTCCATGATGGACCGCAAGGTCCTCGTCGTAGCGAGCCTCGGCGAACTCCAGCGACAGGCGTGTTTGCCCGCGCGGACCGATGGACAGCGCCGCTCCCGCAAGGCGCGCCTCGATGCGGTTCATGATAAGGCGCGTTTCAGCCTCGCCATGGGCCTTCGACCAGACATGCAGCGTGACAAGCTGGTCGGCGTCGTTGTCGGCGCCGGTGTCCTGGTCGAACGCGCTGGTGTGGCCGTACGTGACATAAGGAAAGGCGGCGTTCTCGGTTGCCCGCTCGAGCAGGCCGGCGCCGCCCAGCAGCGCCGTCAGCTTCGCGTCACTCTTCAATCTCTGGAACAAGGCCTGCAGCAAATCGTCGGGCGCCGTCATCGTCGTCTCCGCTCGCCAGTCACGCCTTGGACAATCCCTTGCGCCGCCAACAGTCTTCACATGCAGCGTAGCCGCGTCGCAAGACCCGCGCCAGACCGCATGATACTTCCAGTCCGGATGATGACTGGCCTGGCGTCAGGAATGCCTTGTCGCCTTGCGGCAATTCCGCAAGGCTGGGCTGATCTCCGTCAAGACACCGGCGCAGCACCGCCCTCCTCGGTGCGTCTGGCGATGAACTCGTCGAGCACGCCGGCCGTGGCGGCGGCCGAAGCCGGGGGCTGGAAGTCGGCGAGCAGCCGCTTCCAGATGCCGGTAGCGCGCTCGGTGGCGCTCTTCGAACCGGCCTGCGTCCAGTTACCGAAGTTCGACCAGTCGGCGACCAGCGGCTCGTAGAAGGCGGTGCGGTAGCGCGCCATGGTGTGACCGGCGGAGAAGAAATGGCCGCCCGGTTGCACCTCCGCGATGGCCTCGAAGCCGATGGAATCCTCGTCGCCGGGTGTCCTCGAGCAAAGCTCGGCGACCGTCTGCAGCGCCTCGATGTCGGTGATCAGCTTCTCGTAGGAGACGCTCAGCCCCCCTTCCAGCCAGCCGGCGGCGTGGATGCAGACAGTGGCGCCGGCCAGTACCGAGCCCCACAGCGCGAACTGCGTCTCATGCGCGGCCTGCGCGTCGGAAATGTTGGCGGCGCTGCCGCCGCCGGAGCGCCAGGGCAGGCCGGTGAAGCGAGCGAGCTGGCCGGCGCCGAGCGTCGCCTTGACGTGCTCCGGCGTGCCGAAGGCCGGCGCACCCGACTTCATGTCGACATTGGAGGAGAAGGAACCATAGACGACCGGCGCCCCGGGTCGCACGATCTGTGCCAGCGTCAGCCCGGCCAGCGCCTCGGCATGCTGCAGCGTCAACGCGCCGGCAACGGTGATCGGCGCCATGGCGCCGGCCAGGCAGAAGGGCGTGATGATCGACACCTGGCCGGCCCTGGCGAAATCGATGATGCCTTGCGCCATCGGGATGTCGAGCTGGCGCGGCGAGTTGGTGTTGATGACGGTGTAGCAATGAGCGCCGGCGCGGAACTCGTCCTCGGAGAGGCCGCGCGCCAGGCGGACCATCTCGAAACTGTCGTCGACCTGCGGGGTGCCGCGCGCGAAGACGAACGGCAACTTGTCGGAGAGCGTCAGCTGCGCCCGGTTGACGGCATAGTGACGGAAGCGATTGTCGACATCCTGCGGCTCGATGCTGGGACAAAGCATGTGCAGCACGTCGAAATGCTGGATGAGCTTGGTCAGTTCCTCGTAGGCGGCCAACGTGCCCGGCCGCCGGCCGCGTTCAAGATCGGTGACGTTGGGGGCGCCGGCCCCGGCGAGGAAGGTCATCGAGCCCAGTTCGAGCATCAGATCGCGATCGCGCGCGCCGCCATGGGCTTTGATCGAGCGCGGCGCCGAGGCCAGTGCCGCCTCGACCAAGTCGCGGCCGATGCGCACCATCTGGCTGTCCTCGTCTACCAGCGCGCCGGCGCCGGCGAAGACATGCCGTGCTTCCGGCAGCAGCACCTTGATGCCGAGTTCCTCCAGCACGCGCAGCGCCGTGTCGTGGATGGCCGCGACCTGGTCCTCGGAGAAGATCGGCTGCGGCAGGAACGGGTTCTTGAGCGACCGGTAGTCCGGCCGGCGGCTTGACTCGCTGCCCGCCTCGCCGGTGCGTCCACGCCGGCGTTCGCGCCTCAGATCGCGGGCGACATCTTCAACCATGCCAGATCCTCCTTGGAACAGGATGACTTTTCTTCGAAGCGTCATCCCGTTCCATCTTATCCTTTTGTTTGGGCATGATCTTTTCCGAAAACCGGTTCCCACTTTTCGGGATCATGCTCTATTGCCGCATCGCCTTGCCGTCGGGGTCGTGGGGTGAGGCGGGGATGACGCGCGCCGGCCGCTCGACGCCGACAATGTGCACCGAAAGCTCCGTCCCCTCCCCGGCGAAATCGTCGTCCACCAACGCCAGCGCGACGCTCTGGCGAACCGTGTAGCCATAGCCGCCGGAGGTGACGAAGCCGACGCGCCGACCCTTGTGCCAGACCGGCTCGAAACCGCGGGCGTCGGCATCGACGGCATCGATTTCCAGCGTCCACGATCCGCCGCGAGACGCCGGCGTCACGTTCCTTCAGCGCCGCGTCGCGGCCGATGAAGTCGCGCTAAGCCGTGACCATATACCCACTGTACATATGTGTCTAGACACTTATGTCCAGAGCTTGCGCGTGGCGGCTGGCCGTGCCACTTGTGTGTCCATGATCATGATCGCTCCGCAGGACGAGGCGGCGGCCGGCAACATCAAGGTGACGCGCCAGGACTGGATCAAGCTCGCGCTCGAAATCCTGATTTCCGACGGTATCGAGAGTGTGCGCGTGCTGTCGCTCGGCCAGAAGCTGGGTGTGTCGCGCTCCAGCTTCTATTGGTATTTCGAAAGCCGGCAGGATCTGCTCGACCAGTTGCTGAGGCATTGGCATGAGACCAACACCAAGGCGATCGTCGAGCGCGCCCGGCGCCCGGCCCCAACGATCATCATGGGCGTGCTCAACGTGTTCGAATGCTGGGCCGACGAGCGCATGTTCGACCCGAGGCTCGATTTCGCCATCCGCGAATGGGCACGCCGTTCCGACGACGTGCGGCGCATGATCGACCAGGCCGACGACGATCGCCTCACCGCCATCCGCGACATGTACCAACGACACGGCTATGACGCGGAGAATGCCTTCATCCGGGCGCGCGTTCTCTACTACATGCAGATCGGCTACTATGTGCTCGACCTGAAGGAACCGGTCGAGGCGCGCGTCAGCCATCTCGCTGCCTATCTGCGCGCCTTCACCGGCCAGGAGCCGAGCGATGCGGACGTGGCGCATTTCATGCGCTTCATCGCGGCGCGGTGATATCGCTGAGTCCGCATTATCAACCTTAGCGATCAACAAAGCTTGTGTGTGGCTTCGTTGCCCTTGTGAGCGGTGGTAAAATGGTCGAATAGTCGCGCAGGGTGCCACTCTCCGAAACTACCGACCCGTTTCGGGGCAGTGCGCTGGGGCGGAATTCTGCAATGGCAAGTCCTTTGAGACCACGCAAGAGAAGAGGCCGCATCGCCTCGGCGCTGCTTGCCGTCGACGCCTGGCTCGATTCCTCGCTCTACGAGATCGGCTTCAAGGCGCGGGAATTCTGGGAAGCGGCGACCATCTTTTCCCGCCGCTTCCGCGTCAAGGGCTGGCGGCGCGGCATCATCGAGGTGCTCAGCGAAGGCTTCACCATGGGCGCCGGCGGCGTCGTCGTCCTGCTTGCGCTGGCCATGCCCGCCTTCCAGATCACCGACGGAGACTGGCGCGCGCAAGGCGACTTCGCCGTCACCTTCCTCGACCGCTACGGCAACGAGATCGGCCAGCGCGGCATCATCCAGCGCGATTCCGTGCCAGTCGACGAGATGCCCGACCATGTCATCAAGGCGGTGCTGGCCACCGAGGATCGGCGTTTCTTCGACCATTACGGCATCGACGTGCTCGGCCTGTCGCGCGCCATCTTCGAGAATGTGCGCGCCAATTCGGTCGTGCAGGGCGGCTCCAGCATCACCCAGCAGTTGGCCAAGAACCTGTTCCTGACCAATGAGCGCACCCTGGAGCGCAAGATCAAGGAAGCTTTCCTGTCGCTGTGGCTGGAGGCCAACCTTTCCAAGAAGGAGATCCTGCAGCTCTATCTCGACCGCGCCTATATGGGCGGCGGCACGTTCGGCATCGAGGCGGCGGCGGATTTCTATTTCGGCAAGAGCGTCAAGGATCTGAACCTCGCCGAGGCGGCAATGCTGGCCGGCCTGTTCAAGGCGCCGACCAAATACGCCCCGCACATCAACCTGCCGGCCGCCCGCGCGCGGGCCAATGTGGTGCTGTCCAACCTCGTCGATTCAGGCTTCATGACCGAGGGCCAGGTGCTGCAGGCAAGGCTGCATCCGGCCGACGTCGTCGACCGCGGCGAGCAGAAAAGCCCGGATTACTTCCTCGACTGGGCCTTCGACGAGGTCAAGAAGATCGCCAAGCCCGGCCAGCATTCGCTGGTCGCCCACACCACCTTCGACGCCAACATCCAGAAGGCGGCGGAGGAATCGGTGGAATTCCATCTCCGCCAGTTCGGCAAGGAATACAACGTCACCGAAGGCGCGGTGGTGGTGATCGAGACCAACGGCGCGGTGCGCGCCATCGTCGGCGGCCGCGACTATGGCGCCAGCCAGTTCAACCGCGCCACCAAGGCGCTACGCCAGACCGGCTCCTCGTTCAAGCCCTATGTCTATGCGACCGCGATGGAGCACGGCTTCACGCCGGACTCGGTCGTCTCCGGCGGCGCGATCAGTTGGGGCGGCTGGTCGCCGCACAACTACAATGGCGGCTCGGCCGGCAATGTGACGCTGATCACGGCGATCGCCAAGTCGATCAACACAGTGCCGGTGCGGCTGGCCAAGGACCATCTCGGCATCGGGCCGATCAAGGCGATGGCCGAATCGATGGGCGTGGAGTCGCCGCTGGAAGGGCACAAGACCATGGTGCTCGGCACGTCGGGCATGACAGTGATGGACCAGGCGACGGGCTACAGCGTCTTCGCGCAGAACGGCCTCGTGGGCTCGAGGCACGGCATCACCCAGCTCGTCACCCGCACCGGCGATGTCGTCTATGACTGGGCCAAGGACGCGCCGCCGCCGCACCGGGTGCTGTCGGAGCAGGCGCTGAAATACATGAACACGATGCTGGCGGCGGTACCGGTGATCGGCACGGCACGGCGCGCCCAGCTTCCCAATATCGTCGTCGCCGGCAAGACCGGCACGACGCAATCCTATCGCGATGCCTGGTTCGTCGGTTTCACCGGCAACTACACGGCCGCCGTCTGGCTTGGCAATGACGACTTCACGCCGACCAACAAGATGACCGGCGGCACGCTGCCGGCGATGGTGTGGCAGCGGCTGATGGTCTATGCGCACCAGAACATCGACCTGAAGCCGATCCCCGGCCTCGACCACCCGTTCGTCGATCCGGAAGTCGCGGCCAAGGCCGAGGAAGCCGCCAAGAAGAACGCCGAGGCGGCCGAAGCGCAAGCCGCGGCCGAGCGGCCGCCGGTGTTGTCCAGCCAGACCACCCAGATGCTGCGCGAGATGACCAAGGCGTTCCAGACAGCCCCAGTGCTCGACGCGCCCAAGGCGCCGGAAACGCTGTCGGCGCTCTGAGCTGCGCTCTGCTCCCACTAGGGGAGAAGGGGGAAGTCCCGCTTGCCACGAGGCCCCTGCCCGCGATATCCCCGAACGGCAAGTTCTCCTGTTTTGGCTTTTCATGCTCAAGACCGCCCTCCTGACGCTGCTTTCGCTTGCCATTGCCGTCGGCGTCGGCGGCGGCAGCGTCTGGTATGCGCTGCAGGCGCCGACGCCGACGGCAATGGCAAGCGAAAGCAGCGTCAGG
>NZ_RZOS01001339.1:0-493 GCF_004022605.1 Mesorhizobium sp. M4B.F.Ca.ET.089.01.1.1 | reverse complement strand
ACTCATTTTTTGCGAGCCTTTGCTTTCCGTTATCGGCCGTCTCGCATGTAATCTCGACTGAACCGTGGCGGCTGGCAAAATTGAGAGAAACTCTTTTGCCTCCGACGAATGCGGCCACAGGTGGCAACCGGCAATGCGGTCGCGCCGAACAGCCCACCAAGAATGATTGAGGCGGCGACGAGCGGCACATCCCAGAATCTACGGCCAAAACTTGAATAAAGCGCTTAAGCGGAAAATCCGCTTCGAGCTGGCGCTTGCGGTCGACGATGTCGTCGGCCGAGATCGAGATCCAGCGCAAGGGTTAATCGCTGCGCATAATCATTGCTTCAAGCGCGGCTGCATCGAAAGCTTTTCGAGCAGCTGGTGGATGGGCCTCACCACGCAATACCCTGCAGACAGGCGTCCATCGCTGCCTTTCCGTTTTCTCGGTCTGACGATGAAGATCATGCGGCAGGATAGCGGCAGCATCACTAACATTGAACACGATGCGCTC
>NZ_RZOS01001338.1:0-494 GCF_004022605.1 Mesorhizobium sp. M4B.F.Ca.ET.089.01.1.1 | reverse complement strand
GCGTGACGGATGCGGCATTCAATCCGGCCGGCGATCGCATCGTCACCGCATCCCACGACAAGACTGCAGCCGTCTGGGACATCTCCAGCGGCGCCGAAACCGCAGTTCTAAAAGGACATGAAGAGGCCCTGGAGAGGGCTGAATTCAGCCCGGATGGGAGCCGTATCCTGACGGCCGCGAGGGATGGCACTGCACGCCTTTGGGAGGCCACATCGGGAGAACAGCTCTTCATCCTGCGGCCTGTAAGCAACTATCCGACGGCAATCTTCAGCCCGGATGGCACCCGGGTGCTGACGGCGGGGGAGAACAGCGATGCAACGCTCTGGGATGCTCGGACCGGAAAGAAAGTCCTAGGTGTAAGGAGCGACGCATATACGCGTGCTGCTTTCAGTTCAGACGGCCGCAGCTTCGCGACGGCAGGCAGGCATTTTGTTTCGATCTGGAATAGCGCAGACGGCGCGCTGACGCGGTCAATCCGAGTGACCTCCTGGCCC
>NZ_RZOS01001337.1:0-495 GCF_004022605.1 Mesorhizobium sp. M4B.F.Ca.ET.089.01.1.1 | reverse complement strand
CCTGGCACGATCGCGACGACGGGCTTTTCGAGCGCAAGCGAGATGTCCCACGCGAGCGCCGCACTTCCAAGCGCCGAGCTCCCGACTCCCGTGATTGTCGCAATCTCAACGTCGCGCGTTTCCTGGTAGGGCGAGGTGAGGAACAACTCCACGTTCGTGTATTTGTGCACGTAAGGCGCTGTCGTCGCATCTATGAGCAGGAGCGAGCCCTCCGGGTTAGTGAGGGCGTCGAACTGGACTATGCGAGAGGGGGCCTTTTCGCCACGAGCGCTCATCGGAGCGTCGTTTTCTGTGAGTTGGGCGGTCAGGGTCGGCACGTCATAAAAAATGGCGTCGAGCGCCGTATTGAACAAACGACAGGCCCGGATGGCAGGCTCAATGACCTGAGGCGGCGGCTCAAACAAATTGAGAAAGGTCTGCTCCGACTGGGTCGGCAGGTTGTCGCCGATCGTCATGATCAAGCCCTCGTCACAATCTCCATCAAACCTTACCACC
>NZ_RZOS01001336.1:0-496 GCF_004022605.1 Mesorhizobium sp. M4B.F.Ca.ET.089.01.1.1 | reverse complement strand
CGTTTGGCACCAACACAGCAACTTTTCACCCTGATCTCGCCGACGACATTAGACGCGCCGCCTTGGCAGCCCTTGGAGAGAAGACCGCGCATGACCGCATCGCAGCCTGAAGACACGCGCCGCGAGCGCGCGGAGGCATACCAGCAAGAGTGGGGCGGGACGACCTTCGAACAATCTGACGGCGATTGGCTCGTTGTCGGTTCAACGATCGGCACCGGAGCAGTGCAGTCCGTCCGGTTCACCCATACTGGAATAAGAAAGGTCGATATCCCGTTGGGCGGCAGGTCGCGGCCGAAGCCCGCACCCGCCAACGACAACAAGAAGAGCGCCAAGCACGAAGCGGCGCCATTTCCTGGCGTTGTCTCGAGCGGCGAGTTCGTCGCTGACTTCACACCGCCCGACTACCACATTGACGGCGTAGCGCAGGCTGCGTTCATCTACTCGCTCACCGGCATGACAGGCGCCGGCAAGACGGCCGTTCTGCTCTGCCTTACGT
>NZ_RZOS01001335.1:0-496 GCF_004022605.1 Mesorhizobium sp. M4B.F.Ca.ET.089.01.1.1 | reverse complement strand
GTATATGCATCTCCATCCAAAACAGAAGGAGTTCTCGCCATGACCACCCGGCCCATCGCTCTCATCACCGGCGGCAGCCGCGGCCTCGGCCGCAACACCGCGCTCAGCCTCGCCCGCAAGGGCGTCGACGTCATCGTTACCTATCGCTCGCGCGCCGACGAAGCTGAGGCGGCTGTCGCCGAAATCGAGGCTGCTGGCGGCCGCGCCGCGGCGCTCCAACTCGACACCGGCGCCGTCGCCACCTTCCCCGCCTTCGCCGAGGCGTTGAAGAAGACGCTGAAGGAGACCTGGCAGCGCGACCGCTTCGACTATCTCATCAACAATGCCGGCACCGGCCTGCGCAAGATGATCGCCGAGACAACCGAGGAGGAGTTCGACACGCTGATGAACACCCACCTCAAGGGTGTGTTCTTCCTCACCCAGGCGCTGCTGCCGCTGATCAATAACGGCGGCCGCATTATCAACATCTCCAGCGGTCTCGCCCGTTTCGCCGCAC
>NZ_RZOS01001334.1:0-496 GCF_004022605.1 Mesorhizobium sp. M4B.F.Ca.ET.089.01.1.1 | reverse complement strand
AGTGAAGGAACTTCAAGCGCGTCGTAACGACACTAGCTCCTGCGAAACGTGATCATCACCTAAGTGGAAGAACCGGAGCTGTGGCCGAACAGCGACAATCACCGCAATAGGTCGGAGAACAACCCGCTGCGCGGGATGGACGCGCGTGGTAAGGTAGAGGTCACGATCCGGTTGCCGCGCCCGCATTGAGCGTCGTTCGGCGGGGCAGAGCATCACAGGCTTCGTCAACAAGAAGCCTGACCACCCCCACCCTGTTCTCGATGCACCGATCAGCCCGCCGCGCCAATGGTTGATTGACGACATGACCATGCGCCGGTTCAGCCAGGAGACGCAGCGCAACTACGTCCGCGATGTCGGGCGGTTCGCAAGCTTCCTTGGCCGATCGCCGGACACGGCGACAGCGGATGACTTGCGCCGGTTCCAGGTCGGGCAGCAGGGTGACGGCGTTCCCGTGCCGACCATGAACAGCATTGTGTCGGCGCTGCGCTTCTTCACC
>NZ_RZOS01001333.1:0-497 GCF_004022605.1 Mesorhizobium sp. M4B.F.Ca.ET.089.01.1.1 | reverse complement strand
GCGCGCAACTGACCGGGGACGTGAGCTGATGAACGTGCGCGAATACGAGAACTGGATCGATGGCGCCTGGGCGAAGACCGATCGCAAGGTGGAACGCAAGTCACCGGCCCATGGCGAGCTGCTGGCGAGGTTCGCGCAAAGCGACGAGAACGCCGTCAACGCCGCGATCGAAGCTGCCCGAAGGGCTTTCGATGACCGATCCATATGGTCAGCCATCCCTGGCGCCGAGAGGGCAAAGGCTCTCGGGCGCTGGGTGGATCTGCTGATCCGTGAGATCGACAGGCTTGCCTTGATTGAGGCCGAAGAGGTCGGCAAGCCGATCCGCTTCGCCAAGGCCGAGGTCGAATGGTCGATAGAGCTTGCGCGCTATGCTGCAGCGCTCGCCTGGCAAATCCCCGGAGATCTGGTTTCCAATATCGGGGACGCAAATCTGGGCCTTGTGACCCGTGAACCGCGCGGCGTGATCGGAATGATAACGCCGTGGAACTTTCCCCTGG
>NZ_RZOS01001332.1:0-497 GCF_004022605.1 Mesorhizobium sp. M4B.F.Ca.ET.089.01.1.1 | reverse complement strand
GTCATGTTCGATCCGAAGCGCGATCGCGAGAATGGTCGGGCACGAGGTGCATGGCACCGGAAGGATGAATACGAGAGGATTCTGGAAAGCGGCCCATTAAGGGTGCCGGAAATCTTACGGGTTTAGATCATGTGCGGTCGATACACTCGATATCTGTCCTGGTCCGAAATTCACCGGCTTTACCGGCTCACCACGGACTGGGAGCGGCAGCGCAACGACGCGCCGGCCTACAACATTGCGCCCACTGAGGATGTTGTTTTCGTTACCGCAGGTGACGACGGCAACCACAAACTGCGCGAGGGCCGATGGTGGCTCGTGCCCTGGTGGGCGAAGGAGATGCCGAAGGGCTCAATGTTCAACGCACGTTCGGAGACGGCCGACACATCCGGCGCCTTCAAGGATGCCTTCAAATCGAAACGCTGTTTGATCCCGGCGGATGGCTTCTACGAATGGACGCAGAGCCCTGCCGACAAAGGGCGTGACCCCTGGTACATCTT
>NZ_RZOS01001331.1:0-499 GCF_004022605.1 Mesorhizobium sp. M4B.F.Ca.ET.089.01.1.1 | reverse complement strand
TTTCCGGACCCGTCGCTGGCGATAGCGATAAGCCGATCAGGCATCCCGATCTCGCGCCAGCCAAGCGTTTCCTCTACTATCTCCTTCGGAGAATAGAAGTTGCTGAGATCATGCAGATCCAGCCCACGCACGACGATCGCGTTCAAAAGCGCGATTGTCGGCCGAGGCAATCCCACGTCGAGTACTGCTTGTCGATAGTCTTCGGGAAAGCGGACGCCTAGCTGCTGCTCAGCGGCACTCAAATCCCCCTCTAAGACTGACGCAGGGGGATAGCTAGGGGTAGTCCACTTCTCAACAAATCGCGAAAGTGACATGCTCGCTATTTTCCAACGCGAAGTAGACTTAACAGCTTGGGGACGCATGGCAACGCCCGCTTCCCAAACCATTTCGGTGAGCCCAGTTATGAATTCAGCTAGCGGTTTGCGCCGGGATTTTCCCGCTGCCCCGACAGAAACACCGTCGCTGCCGAAACCAAGGTGAGAGCGCCGTTTTTCAAGGC
>NZ_RZOS01001330.1:0-500 GCF_004022605.1 Mesorhizobium sp. M4B.F.Ca.ET.089.01.1.1 | reverse complement strand
ACATGATGTCATAGAGGCTCACAATCGGTACTACATCGGGGGCGAAATCGGGCGGACCAATAACGACCCAGGCGCCTTCATTGACGGGCACTGCACCGGGCTGACCCGCGATGGTGATCGTCGCGTCTACCGGCCCGTCCGCAACATCGTCGAACCAACCGGGATTATTGAGGTAATCCTCTAGCCTTGGCGCCGGTGCCACCCAGCTTTGTGACTTTCCTTCGCCGCCCAAAACGACCAGCCGGCCGCTCGCATCCGTACACACTTCCCCTAGAAATACATCCACACCTCCTACGGTACCGGTTTTGCGGGGACCAAACGGCTGGTTCAGCCCCGCAACCGTGAAATCGACCGAGGCAACGAAGTCTTGGACGTTCCCGCCCGCTGGCGGAACGTTTCGGCGCACCCCCTGAGTGTTCGGCACGATAGCGAGGGAGTCGCCTAGGCCAGGCCCGGCAGTCATCTCCAAGCCGGCAGCCTTACTATTCGCGAGCGTCACT
>NZ_RZOS01000132.1:0-13360 GCF_004022605.1 Mesorhizobium sp. M4B.F.Ca.ET.089.01.1.1 | reverse complement strand
GCCCTAGCTTCTCCGTGGAAGGAGAGAGCGGCATGGCAATCTATGGTCTCAGGGTGGTGAGCTTCATCTTCGCGGCGCTGGCGTTCGTACCGGCCGGCGCGCATCTGTTCTCGATGCTCAACAAGCTGAAGCTCGACGGCACGAGCTATCTCGCCGCGCAGCGCGCCTATGACGGCTGGAGCCTGTTCGGCAGCCTCGTGCTGGGCGCCCTGCTGTCGAGCGCGGCACTTGCGGTCGTGCTCTACCGCTCGGGCGGCGCCTTCGGCCTGGTGGCGCTTGCCTTCATCGCCATCGGCGCCACGCAGTTCGTGTTCTGGAGCTTCACCTTTCCGGCAAACCGGGCGACCCGCAACTGGACCATGCTGCCCGACAACTGGGAGATGCTCAGGCGGCAATGGGAATATTCGCACGCGGCCGCCGCCTGCCTCAACGCGCTGGCGCTGCTGTTGCTGTTCCTCGCGGCGCTGCGCCGCGACGCGGGGGTTTGACGGGCACCGCCGGCGCGGCGAAGCCAAATTCCATCAGTCAGTGGTAAAACTGATTGCAATATGCAATTGGTCATGCATGCTGGCGAAGCGGAACGGAGACGCCGATGGCCAGGATCGTCTATTCCATGCTGACGTCGCTGGATGGCTACATAGAAGGGCCGGACGGAAATATCGGCTTGCCGGTGCCGGAAGGCGAACTGCACCGGCATTTCAACGATGAGATGAGACGTACTTCGACCGTTTTCTGCGGCCGCAGGATGTATGACGCGATGCGCTTCTGGGACAGTCCGGAGCGAGAGACCGCCGACGACGAGGTCGAGCGCGACTTTGCCCACGCCTGGCGGGAAACGCCGAAGATCGTGTTCTCGACGACGCTCGGCGAAGTCGGCCTCAACGCCCGGTCGATGCGCGGCGACGCCGAGGCCGTTGCAAGGTCGCTCAAGGCGGAGACGGATGGCGAAATCAGCGTCGGCGGCGCCAACCTTGCCGCTCATCTGGCGCGCGCGGGTCTGATCGACGAATACCGGCTCTACATGCATCCGGTCGTGCTTGGCGGCGGCAAGCCGTACTTCCAGGTCGGGCTGTCGCTGGGGCTGGAGCCGCTCGGGACGGAAAGCCTGTCCCAGGGCGTGACGCTGCTGCGCTACGCGCCCATCAACCTCGCACCGGGCAAGGGAAGCGGCTACAAGTGAATCATCGATCTCCCGCCGACAGGCTCGCTCATGACTGACCCAGTCATCGAATGGCTCCTCGCTTCCGATCCGTCGATCCGCTGGCAGGTGATGCGCGACCTGCAGGACGCGCCGGAGCCGGTATGGATGGCGGAACGCGCCAAGGTGGAGAGCGAGGGCTGGGGCGCCCGGCTGCTTGCCTGCCAGGACGAGGACGGGCAATGGGCTGGCGGCGCCTTTGTGCCTGCCGGCTTCACCCCCGAAGAGTGGCGCGAGCACGGCCAGCCGTGGACTGCGACGTGCTTTTCGCTGTCGCAGTTGCGCGAGTTCGGCCTCGATCCCGCCTCGGACCGGGCCAGGCGCGCCGTCGATCTGGTCGGCGCCAATTCACGCTGGGACGAAGGCGGCCAGCCCTATTGGCAGGGCGAGGTCGAGGAATGCATCAACGGCCGTACCGTTGCCGACGGCGCCTATTTCGGCGTCGACGTCTCCGCCATCGTCGAGAGGCTGGTCGGCGAGCGCCTCGACGACGGCGGCTGGAACTGCGAGCGGGCGAACGGCTCGCTCCGCTCCTCCTTCGCCAGCACGATCAATGTGCTGGAGGGCCTTCTGGAATTCGAGCGCGTCACGGGCGGCACGGACCAGTCGCGGCAGGCGCGACGGTCGGGCGAGGAATTCCTGCTCGAGCGCAAGCTGTTTCGCCGCCTCGCCACGGGCGAGCCGGCCGACGAACGGTTCCTGCGCTTCCTGCACCCGAACCGCTGGCGCTACGACATCTTGCGCGCGCTCGACCATTTCCGCTCCGCCGCGATATATGCCGGCACCGATCCCGATCCGCGGCTGGGCGAGGCCATCGACCACCTTCGTTCCAGACGCCTGGAAGACGGCACATGGCCTCTCGACTGGACCCTGCCGGGGCGGGTGTGGTTCGAGGTCGACGAGGGAGAAGGCCAGCCCTCGCGGTGGGTGACCCTCAGGGCGATGCGGGTGCTGAAATGGTGGGAGCAGTAGCCCGGCTGGAAAGCGCCGCCAGCCGCCGCTTGCGGACCGGGAAGCCGGTACACGTTGGTCCTAGGCCCTAGGTCGCTATTGCCCAAGTATTAGCATGAGCGCATGTTCAAGCAGCCGGCGAGGTCGCAGAAGCCGGTCAGGCCCGGCGGCCAACCCATACATCACCCCCCCTCGGCGGCCGGGCCACCTAACTTCCCGAAAGTGATATGAGGTACGATCCAGGTCGCCGGAGAGTTGCGGCGGCGGAGGGACTGGCGGTGCAAATCTTCTGGCGCCGGGGGCCAGCCGGGGACGCGAAAGATCGATGCGGAGGCAACAAATGCCTCAGCGCTTCGTCGAAGCAAAAGCCTTTGGCTCAGGGAGCCTTAGAAACGGTGGTGGCGGCGAGCGCCCCGAGCTTGCCCGCCTTGAGCAGTACCGGCCTGGAGTAGGTCTTCTTCACGGAATCTCTCCTTCAGCAGATGCCAAATTTTCTGCTGCTTCGCCGCTTCTGTCAACGCGGCGGGGTTTGCACGGCCGGCTCTGGCGCTTTGCCGAGAAATGCGCGAACAATTCCCTCCCTGTGAGACGGCTGGCTGCATCATGTGCAACCTCTACAACATCACCACCAGCCAGGAGGCGATCCGCCAGTGGACGCGCGCCCTGCGCGACGCCATCGGCAACCTTGAACCCTCGATCGACATCTATCCCAACCAGTTCGCCCCGGTGGTGCGCAACGCGGCGGACGGGGCGCGCGAACTTGCCAATCTGCGCTGGGGCATGCCGACGCCACCGGAGCGCATGCGCGGCAATGCGGACCCCGGCACCACCAACATCCGCAACCCGCAATACGCCCACTGGATGCCTTACCTCGGCGTCGAGAACCGATGCGTGGTGCCGGTGACGAGTTTCGCCGAGCCCTCGCCCCAGCCTGGCGACAAGGACCCCGAGACCGGGGTGCAGAAGAACTTCTGGTTTGCGCGCGGCGAGGAACGCCCGCTCTTCTTCTTCGCCGGCCTGTGGACGCCTTGGCACGGCGTGCGCAAGGTCAAGGAAGGTCCGGGCGACCATCAGCTCTACGGCTTCCTGACCACCAAGCCGAATGCGCTGATCGCGCCGATCCACGAGAAGGCGATGCCGGTGATCCTGACCACGCCGGAGGAGACCGAGACGTGGCTGACCGCGCCATGGCCGGAAGCGCGGAAGCTGCAGCGCCCGGCGCCGGACGACGCGCTGGTGATCGTCGACAAGCCGGCGACGCAGATCAAGTTTCCGGCGGAGCCACCGGCGCAGGGATCGTTGTTCTAAAAACCAAAGCTGGCAATGGCCGCCCGCCTTCTTATTGCTCATCCCGCCACACGACACGCCGCACCGTCCTTATTTCGGCAAGTCGCCTCACCCGGATGCCCTGCCTTTCCAGGGCCGACGGGCTTTGCGTCTCGGCATGCATGAATTCGTTCTTGCCGCAGCGCTCGCAGCGCATCTTGCTGCCCACGAGGCCAGGTTCAATGTCGCCGAAAATCGTCATGAGGTCGTCGGGCTGATACCAGCGCTTGACGTTGCACAACCCGCAGCGGACGAGCACGAGCTGCCCAATCTCATGGGCGTTGCTGAGCCGCCGTCCGCCGCCGCGCTTTCGTCTTCCGTCAGTATCAGGCATGCCTAATAATAGGAACGCATTCCTCTTCCGGTCAATTCGCCCTTGACAATTTTGTACCCTTTTTGTTCACTTCGCACACGATATACGAGGAGGTGTCGGGATGGACCGGATCGTGAGGCTGGACAGCCGCCAGGAAGCGGCGCTTCAGGCCGTAGCCCACAAGTTCATTGCGCTCCACAAGGGCGATGCGGTGAAGGCGCTGAAGGAGATGATCGTACTCAATGGGCATCTACAGGAGCGCCTCGATGGGCTGCAGGTTTCAAGGAGGCGGCAATGAGCATCTTGCATCTCGACGCCGAAGCGCAGGCTGAATTGCAGGCCGAGGCCGAGAAGCTGATCGCCCGCTACGCGAGCCCGCTAGAGACGGTGAAAGCGCTGATGGCCTACAATTGCGAATTGGAGACACAAATCCTCGCGCTCGCTCACCGCCACCCGGAACTGGTGACGGTGAGCTATGATGATACACCGGCGGTGATCGGCTAAGCCCCGTTGGCGCGACGACGCGGTTGCGCGCGCCGTCGCGTCGGCGGATGCCTGGCCGTCATGCCGCCCGCAGACCCTCCTTCGGACGCAGGTTCTGGTTCATGCGGAACAGGTTCTGCGGGTCGTAGCGCTGCTTGATCTCCAGCAGCCGGCGATAGTTGCCGCCATAGGCAGCTTCGACCCGGTCGATCTCGTCCTCCGGCATGAAGTTCACATAGGCCGTACCGACGGCATAGGGCTTTGTCGCCTCGTAGACACCGCGGGCCCAGTCGATGCAGGCCTTGTCCATTGCCGGTTCGCGCCAGCGGGCGTGGACGTTCATGACGAAATGCGAGCTGCGCTGCGGGAACGCCGTGGCGTCCGCCGCCACACGACCGGCCGCGCCACCGATATGGGCGAAGAACACCTCGCATTCGGGGCCTGGCAGCTTGGCTATCGCCGCCGTGGTGATCTCGATCGCGCTGTCGGAAAGCTCGGTGAAGTCATGGCTCTTCCAGTAATTGCGGGCGCCGGGCGCAAGCAGCGGGTCGAAGGCCTGCTGCCAGCCGGTGAGCGGATTGGGCCCGACGACATCGGCGATCGGCGAGCCGATGGCGCGCAGCTTCCGCGTCGCCTTTTCGCCGGCCTCGATGTCGCCGCAATAGCACATGGCCAGCACCAGCACCTCCTTGCCGTGCCATTCGGCCGGCAGGAAGGGCAGCGGCGGCGCCTGCCGCATGACGACCCAGCAGGTCAGTTCGTCGGGCGCGGTCTCCAGTGCCTCGCGATATTCGCGCAGCACTTTCTGGGCATCGGCGAAGGGATGGACGACGAGGCCCGACAGCACTTGCGGTCCGAATTGGTGAAGTTGGAACTCGAACGCCGTGACGATGCCGAAATTGCCGCCGCCGCCGCGCAGCGCCCAGAACAGCTCGGGATTTTCGCTCTGGCTGGCGCGCAGCAGCTTGCCGTCGGCGGTGACCACATCGGCGGAGACGAGATTGTCGATGGTCAGCCCGAATTTGCGGGTGGTCCAGCCAAAGCCGCCGCCCAGCGTCAGGCCGGCAATGCCTGTGGTCGAGTTGATGCCGACCGGCACCGTCAGTCCGAAGGCCTGTGTTTCCCTGTCGACATCGACGAGCGTGGCACCCGGCCCAACCCAGGCGCGGCGCGCCGCGACGTCGACTCGCACCGACTTCATCAGCGACAGATCGATCATCAGACCACCGTCGCAGACGGCGCTGCCGGCGATGTTGTGGCCGCCGCCACGCACGGAGACGAGGAGCTTGTTCTCGCGGGCGAAGTTCACGGCGGCAACGACATCGGAGGCGCCGACGCAGCACACGATCAGCGCCGGCCGCCGGTCGATCATGCTGTTCCAGATGCCGCGGGCGTCCTCGTAGGCGTCGTCGCCGTCCCGCAGCACCGTGCCGCGTATCCGTGCAGAAAGGGCTTCGAGGGCCGCAGCGTCGACGGTCGCCTTAGCGCCGTCAAGGGTGGTGAAGCTCATGGCATTCATGCTTTCCTCCCGATCTTGTTGGTGAGCCCCCCAGAATTTTAGTGTGCGCTTATGTTGGATTTCTCGCAAGTTTTCGTCGGCAACGAGCTTGCGCGGCAGAGCAATAATTCGAGCTAGATGAAGCCGGATAGCTCACGACCCGGCGACGCATCCCCTGTCCCACAGAACAAAGGATGCCAGGATTGAGCCAGCCGGCTCCTGTGACGCCGCCTCTTACGCTTTCTCGCGCTTCAGCCCCTGCGCCATGCAGTGGATGCCGCCGCCAGTCTTGGAGATCTCGCTCATGTCGATCGCCGCGACCTCGAAGCCGCGCGCCCTCAACTGGCCGATCAGCGTCTGGCTCGACGTCGGCGCGATCACCCTGTCCTTGCCGAGCGACATGAAGTTGCAACCGAGCGCCATCGTGTCCTGGAAGGGCACGTCGATGATCTCGTGGCCCTTGCCCTTCAGCCAGTCGACGATGCCGGGTTCGGTGCAGGCGAGGCACACCGCGGTGAGCTTTTCGGCGATCGGCACGACCATCAGGTCGATGTGGACGTAGTACTCGTCGATGAAGGCAATGCGCGTCTCCCAGCCCTCCTTATCGAACCAGGCTTGCACCTGGCGCGCGCCCTCCTCCTGGGTGCGGGCGCCGCCGCAGCCGATCAGCACCACGCCGTCCTCGATGACGTTGAAGTCGCCGCCTTCGAAAGTGCCGGCGGTGACCATGTCGTAGATAGGGATGCCGAGCTTTTCATAGGTGCGGATCGCGGCGTAGTTCTCGCCGCGCCGCCACCAGTTGGCCATGGCGGTGATGAAGGCGCCGTAGGGAGTCATGACGCTGGAGTCGCGCGAATAGACCTGCATCGGCAGTTCCGGCGTCGGCTCGTGCCAGTGGATGTTGACGCCGAAATGCTCGTAGGCGGCGACCAGGTCCTTGTGCTGCGCCTGCGCGATCTGGACGTTGCAGGGCGCCTCGCGCAGATGTTTTCTGGACAGCGAGCTGGTCGACAGATGGCGCAGGAAGTTCGGCGAGCCGAGCAAGACGTCGGTCAGCACATCGGTCTCGTTGGCGAAGCCCCAGGCGGTCAGCGGCTTGGTGCCGCCGTTGGGGTTGCGGCGCTGCAGCGAGAACGGCTCGGCGACGATGCGGTCATGGACGGTCATGGTTGTTCTCCTCGAGGTGGTCTGCTTGAGATCATTGGCTGCTTGGTATCCACCAGTCGCGCCCACGCGCGGTGGTGACATATTCCGGCCAGCGGAAATTGATCGGCGGCTCGTAGTCGCAGAGCGGCGCGATCCAATTCGCGCCGCCGATGCCACCGCCGGTGCGGGCAACGAACTCGTCCATGGCGGCATCGCGCGCGGCCTTGTCCTCGAGCAGGCGCAGCGCCGTCAGCGCGACGGTCTTGGAAGCACAGGTCACCATCGGGTCGATCGTCGCGGCAATGCCGCCCAGCGCGTTCATCACCCAGCCTGGCCAGGCATGGCCGATTGCCGAGCGCAGCGCCGGGCGCGCGACATAGAAACGCGCCGTCGGCGTATGCCAGCTCATGTCGGTGTAATCGTCGGAGGTCGAGTTGACCTGCGAAGGCGGCAGATCGCGACGCAGGATCGCCTCGGCCTCCCGTGGCGAAATCAGCCGCTCCAGCTCGTCGATGAAAGGGTTTTCGGTCGCGACGCCGCCGGCATTGACCTGGATTTCCCGAGCGACGGCTCTCGCTTCTTCGTCCCAGCGCGGCGGACCGACCGTCGAAAGCGCCGCGTAGGTGATCTCGGCTATGGCATGGTTGGCGAGGCCTGGCCGCGACTTCGACACCCAATGGCGCTCGTGGCGACAGCCGCTCATCGTCGCCGCCGCTTCCGCGTTGCGGTCGAGTACGGCGGTGACCTGCTCGGCCATGGCAATGGTCGGCACGCGGATCATGTACTGGATCTCGGCCAGTCCGGCCGGCAGATTGTCGGCGGTCGCCTGGCCGGCCGTCAGGATCGCCTCGCTGATCGACCAGCCGCCCTGGTGCGGCAGCATGGAATCACGCAGCGCCTTGGAAGCCATGTACATCAGCATCAGCGCGTCGTTGGCGCCCGGCGCCCTCACCGCCGAATGCGCCTGCGGGATGGGAGCGCCATCGCCTGCGCGAACCCAATTTTCCGGCTCGTCGCAGATGAAGCGATAGATCATCGCGTAGGCGGCGCCGCAATGGGTGTCCCAGCGCGCGGTGTTGCAGAGCGGCAGCATGTAGAAAGGATGGAAGGAGATCATGCCGGCAAGGCCGTCATAGTAGCCCTTGGCGGCATGGATCGGCTTCGAGCCCCTCACCTTCTCGGCCGGCTCGCCGGTGAAGCGCAAAGTGCCTGGAATGCCGTGGCGTTGCATCGCCGCCTTGGTGGCGAGCAGGCCGCCTAGGCTGGCGATGCCGAGCCCCGAATGCGGATCGGTGTGGCCGCCGGCCTCGACACCGAGGCCTGGGCGCGGTCGCTTCACCGGCTCCGCATCCTGGCAGTTGCCGGGCACGGCGTCGTACTCGGCATACATGCCGACGGTTGGGCCGGCGCCGTTGGTCCAGTGGGCGCAAAAGGCGGTCGGCATGCCGCCCGAGCCTTCCTCGACCGAAAAGCCTTCGCGCTTCAGGCGTTCGACATACCAGGCGGCCGACTGGTACTCGCGCCAGGCGGTCTCGCCGAAGTCGAAGATGGTGCGCGTCCATGCCGACAGTGACGGCTGGATGTCGTCGAGGCAGGCAAGCGCGGTCGCTTGCGCCGATGTCGTCGCCGGTTGCTCCATGGTGAGAAGAAAGCAGTGAAGCGGCTTTTCAAAAAGTGATATGTTTTCCCGGCTCGTGCAAATTCGGTTCACCTGAGGTCCCTTGCGCATACCTTCCACACAAGCCCTGCGTGCCCTCGACAGCTTCGCCCGTCACGGCAGCGTGTGGCGCGCCGCCGACGAACTGCACCTAACCCGCAGCGCCGTCTCGCACCAGCTCCGCCTGCTCGAACGCGACCTCGGCTTCGACCTTTTGGAGCGCATCGGCAAGGGAGTGGCGCTCACTCCGCGCGGCCAGCGCTACGCCAGCGACGTGCGCAAGGCGCTGACCGTTCTCGGCGACGCTGTGGGGCGCAACGCCGGCACCGGCGTCGGCGGCTCGTTCGCCGTCTCCTGCACGCCGGGCTTCGCCTCGCTGTTCCTCTGCACCCATATCGGCGAGTTCCGGCAGATGTACCCGGATGTCGCGCTGCACATCCTGACGCCGAGGCGGCTCGACGACGTCAGCAATCCCGACGCCGATGCCTTCATCGCCTTCGGTGTCGGCAACTGGCCGAACCGCGCGGCCGAGCTCCTGTGCGAGATCTCGTTCACGCCGCTCTGCAGCCCGACGCTGCTCAACAAGGTCGGCGGTTTTTCCAAGCCCGCCGACGTGCTGCGCGCCAACCTCCTGCATCTCGGCGATACCGAGGACTGGGCGCGCTGGCTGGCGCTGTCCAAGGTGGAGAACCCCGACACCGAAGGCGGCATCTTCTTTTCCGACATGAACCTCGTCTTCTCGGCGGCGATCGCCGGCCAGGGCATAGCCATGGGTGACGAATTGACCAGCCGCAAGGCGCTGAACGAGGGCCGGCTGGTGCGCCCTTTCGACATCGCGATCAAATCGCCGCGGTCGTATTTCCTGGTGTCGGAGCACGCCAAGGCCAACCATCCGGTGCTGCAGGCGTTCGGCGGATGGCTGCGATCGAAGCTGTCGGAGAACCGGGTCGGGCCGCATTGAGGCGGAGCGCCATTTCCGCCTAGTCGGCCCAGACGTGAATCAAATTTGCCGATCAGACGAAAACTATTCGATTGCGGTGAACGCGCGCCGTGCCTACGATTTCAACCGAGACTGAGGAAGAGGCAGGAATGCAGCAACCCGGCCGGGCAGCAGAAATCAAGGCGAACGGGATCGGCAAGAGCTTCGGCTCGTTCCGGGCGCTGGACAATCTGACGCTCGATATCGGCCGCGGCGAGTTCCTGACCCTGCTCGGGCCGTCGGGCTCCGGCAAGACCACCTTCCTGATGATCCTCGCCGGCTTCGTGCAGCCGAGCGAGGGCCGCCTGTTCAGCGACGGTGTCGACATCACTCAACGGCCGGCCGAGCAGCGCGCCGCCGGCATGGTGTTCCAGGGCTATGCGCTGTTCCCGCATATGAGCGTCGAACAGAACATCGCCTTCCCGCTCAAGGTGCGCAAGAAAACGGCCACCGAGATAAGGCAGCGCGTCGGCGAGATGGTCGAGCGCGTCGGGCTGAAGGGCCACGAGAAGAAATTGCCGGCGCAGCTTTCCGGCGGCCAGCAGCAGCGCGTGGCGCTCGCCCGCGCACTGGTGTTCGAGCCGGGCGTGCTCCTGCTCGACGAGCCGTTCTCGGCGCTGGACAAGAGCCTGCGCGGCCAGATGCAGGCCGAGATGAAGCGGCTGCACCAGGAGACCGGCACCACCTTCGTCTTCGTCACCCATGACCAGAGCGAGGCGCTGGCGCTGTCGTCGCGCGTCGCCATTTTCAACCATGGCAAGCTGTTGCAGGTCGGCGCGCCGGATGAGGTCTATGACCGGCCCGCAAACCGTTTCGTCGCCGAGTTCCTGGGCGAGATCAACATGCTGCCGGTGAAGGGCGTCAAGCCCGCCGACAATGGCGCCATCGGCCTGTGCGAAGACCGCGCGGTCAACATGCGCTGCAAGGCCGAGACGGTCAAAGGCGACGCCCTGCTGGCGATCCGGCCGGAGCACATGTCGATCGCGCGCGAGGCGGCGGTGGGCGAGAACGGCATCGCGGCGACCGCGATCGCCTCCACCTATCTGGGCGCTGCGACCAGGCTTGATCTTACGACGCGCCAAGGTTCGAAAGTGACGGTGTCGGTGCCGAACGAGGTGGCCGCGGCGGCGCTGAGCAAGGGCAATTCCGTCTGGCTGACCTGGCCGGCCGAAAAAGGTTTCCTCCTTCCGGACGGAGGACAATGACCGCCGCTGCGGCCTGACCTCGCCGCACCGGCTTTCCGGATCAGATCAACGACAAAACAAGGGGAACTGACATGACCGATACCAAGAAACACGCCATCGAATCCCTTGCCGCCAGGGCAAGGAGCGGCGAGATCTCGCGCCGCCAGTTCGCGCAGCTCGCCGGCCTCGTGCTGGCCAGCACGCCGCTGCTCATGCGCTCGACCGGCGCCTTCGCCGCGGCGAAGGAACTGGTGCTGGTGAACTGGGGCGGCGACGCCATCACCGCCTATGACGCCGCCTATGGCCAGGCCTTCACCAAGGACACCGGCATCACCGTCAAGATGGACGGCTCGGGCCCGACCGAAGGCGCGATCGCGGCGCAGTTCAAGAGCGGCGCGCCGACCTGGGACCTCGTCGACGTCGATCCGTTCTCGGCGATCACGCTGGGCGCGCAAGGCATGCTGGAGCCGATCGACTACGCGGTCGTCGACAAGAAGAAGATGCGCGAGGGCTTCGGCTGGGAATACGCCGCCTCGACCTATTTCTTCTCCTATGTGATCGCCTACGATTCGGAGAAATACGGCAGCGAGGCGCCGACCGGCATGGCCGATTTCTTCGACGTGAAGAAATTCCCCGGCAAGCGCTCGCTCTACAAATGGGGCGTGTCGAGCTGGGAGGCAGCGCTTCTCGCCGAGGGCATCGCACCCGCCTCGCTCTACCCGCTCGATTTGAAGCGTGCGCATGACAAGATCGCCGCCTTCAAGGAGAATGTCGTCGCCTATTGGGGTGGCGGCGCCGAAAGCCAGAGCGTGCTGCTCAACGGCGAGGCCTCGATGGCGATCGTGTGGTCGACGCGCGCCTCGCTAATCGAGCAGGACTCCGGTGGCAAGATCAAATTCATCTGGGACCAGGGCCTGATCTCGCCCGGCGCGCTGGCCGTGCTCAAGAACAACCCCGGCGGCAAGGACGCGGCGATGAAGTTCATCGCCAGCGCGCAGGATCCGCAAAAGCAGTTGGTCATGTTCGACAAGCTCGGACAGGGCCCGGCCAATCCGGCCGCCGACGCGCTGATCTCCGCCGACAAGAAGCGCATCAACCCGGTCGATCCCGAGAACATGAAGAAGCAGATCGCGCTCGATATGGAGTGGTACGCCAAGAATTACGGGCCGGCGCTCGACGAATACACCAAGATCATCTCCGCCTGAGCGGGCGCGGATTTTCTGGCTGACATGAGAGGCACCCTCTCCGACAGGACGGGCGCGGCGCTGTTGATGGCGCCGCTGCTCCTGTTCCTGATCCTTGCCTATGCCTGGCCGTTTCTCGGCGTGGTGAAGTGGAGCTTCACTCTGCCTACGCCGGGGCTCGGCCAATATGGCGCGCTCGCGACCGATCCGCTGGTGCAGTCGGTGTTTGTCCGCACGCTGCGCATCGCGCTCATCGTCACGCTGGTGTCGGTCACCGCCGCCTATGCCATCACCGTGGTGTGGGTGCGCGGCAGTCCGGCGCAGCGCGTGCTCGCCGAATTCTGCATCCTGGTGCCGTTCTGGATCTCGGTGCTGACGCGCGCCTTCGGCTGGGTGGCGCTGCTCTCCAACCGCGGCCTGATCAACACCTGGCTGCAGTCGGTGGGCTTCATTTCCGAGCCGCTCACCCTGGTGCGCAACGAATTCGGCGTCATTGTCGGCATGACGCATTTTCTCATCCCCTTCGCGGTGTTTCCGTTGGCATCGGCCATGCGCAGCCTCGACGAGCGCGTGCTGCTCGCAGCGCGCGGGCTGGGCTCCAGCCGCATGCGCACCTTCTGGACGGTGTTCGTCCCGATGACGCGCTCCGGCATCATCGGCTCGGCGATGATCGTCTTCGTCTTCTCGCTGGGCTTCTTCGTCACGCCGGCGATCCTCGGCGGCGGCCGCAGCGTGATGATCGCCGAGCTGATTTATCTGCGCATCTTCCAGAGCCCGGACTGGGGACTGGGCGCGGCGATCAGCGTCGTGCTGGTGCTGTTCGTCGGCGCGCTGATGGCGCTCTTGTTCCGCTACGTCAAACCGAAGCAGCTGGTGTAGCGATGCCGACCTATCGTCCCGGTCCTGTCTCGCTCATCCTCGCCGTGCTGGTGGCGCTGTTCCTGCTGCTGCCGCTGCTTGCCGTCATCCCGGTATCGCTGACGCCGAGCCGGATGCTGGCAATGCCGTCAGGCGAACTGTCGCTGCGCCACTACCGATCGCTCTACGAGGACCCGCGCTGGATCGACGCCATTTTGCTGTCGATCCGGATCGGCGTGGTCAGCAGCGCCATCTCGACCGTGCTGGCGCTCTGCTTCAGCCTTGGGGTGTGGATGTTCCAGCCGCGCTTCACAGCCGCACTCGTCGGCTTCGTGCTGTTGCCGATGGTGGTGCCGCCGGTGGTGTCGGCGATCACGCTCTACTTCCTGCTGACCTCGATTTCGGGGATGAGCTCGTTCTTCGGCTACGACACCTGGCTCGGCGTCGCCATGGCGCATTCGGTGATGACGGTGCCCTTCGCCACGGTGCTGATCCTGGTCTCGCTCAGCCAGCTCGACCGCCGCATCGACCTCGCCGCGCGCGGCCTCGGCGCCAGTGTGTGGGAGCGCGCGACGCGTATCAT
>NZ_RZOS01001329.1:0-500 GCF_004022605.1 Mesorhizobium sp. M4B.F.Ca.ET.089.01.1.1 | reverse complement strand
GCAGAAGGTGGTGCTGGCCAAGGAAATTCTCGGCAATCCGCGGCTCTTGCTCCTCGACGAGCCGACCCGCGGCGTCGATGTCGGCGCCAAGGGCGAAATCTATGCGCGGCTGAGAGCACTCGCGGCGCAGGGGCTCGGCATATTGGTCGCCTCCAGCGAGATGCCGGAGCTGATTGGACTTTGCGACCGCATCGTGGTGCTGCGCCAGGGGCGCAACGTGGCGGAATTCATTGGCGGCGTCGACGAGCACACCGTGCTTGCCGCGGCAAACGGCAGGGAGGCCTGATGTCGGACCAGAAGATTTCGGTGGCTGCCAGCCCGGCAGCTTCAAGCCCTTCGGTACCCGCTGCTCCGGCGGCGAGGCGCGTCGATCCGCTGGCGATCATCGTGCGCTTCCAGAGCCTGATCGGCCTCGTGCTGGTGGCGATCGGCGGCGTCATCTTCTCGCCCAGGCGCCATGGCGAGATCCTGTTCCTCAACCCCGACAACATCGCCAACAT
>NZ_RZOS01001328.1:0-501 GCF_004022605.1 Mesorhizobium sp. M4B.F.Ca.ET.089.01.1.1 | reverse complement strand
GCTACGGGGCTTGCCATCCGCCAGGATCTGAGCGCGGTCCAGTAGATCGTGCTCGCACGGACCACCGGACGCTCGCCCGTCTGATACTTCATCCATCCCGAGATCCCCGAGTTCTGCAGTTGGCGCACCGTATCCATCAGCCGCCTCGAGTAGCGGCGCTCGATCTCGAACAGACGGTCGCGGCTGAAGCGCTCGCCGGCGGTCGACGCGAGCAACTCCTGGTAGGCCCACGCCACGAAGAAGACGTAGCGGAGCTGCGCGTGCTGGACCGACGTCCCTGGGAAGAACCGATCGGCGAAGGCGAAGTGTATGGGCGCGAACCCGAGCTCGTCGCGAGTCCCATCTGACGCGAGCTTCGACAGATAGCGGTTCGCGGCGTCGCGGTCGGCCTCCGATAGCATGAACCAGCCGACGGCCGGACCACTAGCCATCGGCCGACACTCGCTCTCGCTCAAGCACGTTCGATGTCGATCGATGCTCTTCGAATCGACGAGCGTGAAG
>NZ_RZOS01001327.1:0-501 GCF_004022605.1 Mesorhizobium sp. M4B.F.Ca.ET.089.01.1.1 | reverse complement strand
GCATAGACTACATCCAGCGCCGCCCGGCCCTCATCGAGCAGGTGATCCTCGAGCAGGCAGGGCGGCGGCGAAGAAGCTGCTTTCGGCCGAGCCCGCGATTATGGGCGTTGGCCCGTGACAGCGAATAATCCCACGCTCTACAATAGCTGAAGGACTCGCCGACCTACGTGTGGCTGATCCGACTATGGTGTGGCAGAATGAACGCCTTGAGTTCTGCCTGCTCGCCTTCGCAGACCAGGTTCTCTCCCGTGGTTCGATTCCCGACCCGAAGAACGCCGTCGTTCCGAGAAAGTATTCTAACTTTTGCGTATACCAAATACGGGAAAGTTAGAAACTCTTGAATATGAAGCCGATTATGCTAGCTTTCCCGTATATCAGATACGGGAAAGTTAGAAAATGGCCCTTCACCTCGTTGGGGAAAACATCGATAAAACCCGCAGCCACTATCAGGCTGAAACGGGCAAGCTCATCCAGCTAATGCGCGGCATCTATGTCGATGCT
>NZ_RZOS01001326.1:0-502 GCF_004022605.1 Mesorhizobium sp. M4B.F.Ca.ET.089.01.1.1 | reverse complement strand
GTGTAATCGTTGATGGCATCGGCGATGCGAATGGCGGTCGAGAAGTCGGGGTTGCGCAGTTGCAGCGTCAGCACGCCCTGATCGTCGAATTCGGCCGGCACCGCGCGTTCGACGATGGCGCCGTTGGGGACGCGGCCCGCCGTCGGCACGCCTTGCGTCAATTGCTCCGCCTGGCCCTGGGCGGTGAAGCCGCCGACGATCACCGAGCCCTGGCCGACGGCATAGATTTCGCCATCGGCCGCCTTCAGCGGCGTCATCACCAGCGTGCCGCCGGCAAGCGAGGTGGCGTCGCCCATCGAGGAAACGTCGATGTCGATGCGGGCTCCCGACTGCACGAAGGGCGGCATGTTGGCGGTGACGATGACGGCGGCGACGTTCTTGGCGCGCGCGCTGCCGCCTTCGGTGGCGATGCCGAGATTCTCCAGCATGGCGCGGATCGACTGTTCGGTAAAAGGCGAATTGCGCAGGCTGTCGCCGGTTCCCGCCAGGCCGATGACCAGGC
>NZ_RZOS01001325.1:0-503 GCF_004022605.1 Mesorhizobium sp. M4B.F.Ca.ET.089.01.1.1 | reverse complement strand
CCCAGGTGCGAAGCTGGAAAAGTTGGCTGAAGGCTATTCATTCACCGAAGGCCCGGCGGCGGATGGTGATGGCAATGTGTTCTTTACCGACGACCCAAATAACCGGATTGTTGAATGGAGCGCGGCAGACGGGAAATTCTCGGACTGGCTCAAGCCAGCCGGACGTGCGAACGGAACCGATTTCGACAAGGTCGGCAACCTGATCGTCGTTGCCCCCGAGAAGGGCGAACTGTGGTCCATCGCACCCGACAAGACAGTCACGGTGCTTGTGACGAACTTCGACGGCAAGGTATTCAACGGCCCGAATGACTTGTGGATTCGTCCAGACGGCGGCATCTATTTTACCGACCCTGATTTCTATTCGGATCACGACCAAAGTACGCGGGTGGAGGGGCAAAACGTCTACTTTGTCACGGCCGACCACAAGACCGTTACGCGTGTGACGAACGACCTGTTTAAGCCCAACGGCATCATTGGTACGGCAGACGGCAAGGTGCTTTACG
>NZ_RZOS01001324.1:0-504 GCF_004022605.1 Mesorhizobium sp. M4B.F.Ca.ET.089.01.1.1 | reverse complement strand
CCTTTGTAGGCCACATTGAATGGGCGCACGCCGCGGGTAAGTGTCTCTCCGGTTTCGGGAGAGATCATGGTTGCAGTTGTTTCCTTCGCCATGGTCATTTCTCCTTGAACGCCATGACCGTGAATTCGGTCACGACATCCGCCTGGAATTTCACGTAGAGAAGCACGTCGCGCGCCGGCACATGATAGACATCCTGCCAGACCCGGTGATCCGCGAAGGTCGTCATCGATTTCACGAACATCTTCCGCGTCATGCTGCCAACCACCTCAACAATTCCGGCGCGATCGAACCCGAGGCCAACAGCACCCCTTAGTGCGGATGTTGTGATTGCCAGAGTATCGACAGACCGAAACGTCGCCTTGATCGCATCAAGATCGTATGTCGGCCTGCGTTTCTCCATAGCCTACTATGCCACCATAAAGGTGGCAACTCAAGAGGCTGGCGGATTTGAGCGGAAAGAGATCAGTTCAGCGGAATGTCGTTGTCGGCCTTGCTTTCCTGATA
>NZ_RZOS01001323.1:0-504 GCF_004022605.1 Mesorhizobium sp. M4B.F.Ca.ET.089.01.1.1 | reverse complement strand
GATCTCCAGCGTCGACACCGACACCAGCGCCCAACCGGAGAGCGGCAGGGCGATCTGGAAGAGATAGAGCGCGAAATGCGCGAGCGGCGCGGCTTGTCGCTCCAGGCCTCCGACCGAGGAGGGCAACGCCGGCACGATGTTGCCGAGCCGCCAGGCGATGCGCAGGATGATCAGGCCGAGCAGCAGGAAGCCGAAGGACTTGTGCAACTGGATCAGCTCGAAGGCGGTGCGCTGGCTTTCGATCCGCATCATCACGAAGCCGAGCACGAACTGACCGACGAAGATGATCCCGATCACCCAGTGGAGGACGATCATCGCCCAGCCATAGCGGGTTGAGGTGTTGGTGATTGACGATTCCATGGTCGAAAAACGCCGATGAGGTCAGCTTTCTTCCAGGCTACCCTATGCCCCACTCTCCACACAATTCCGGGCGCCGGCGGCCAATAGGGTTGGCGACCAACCTTGGAGCGATGGTTTCGCCGCGAGCCTGCAGCGCCCCTACCC
>NZ_RZOS01001322.1:0-505 GCF_004022605.1 Mesorhizobium sp. M4B.F.Ca.ET.089.01.1.1 | reverse complement strand
TCCTTTTGCTGTTTCGGGCCGCGCCCATCGCGGCCTCGATGGCAGTCGCAAGGACCGGTGACGATCGGACCGCACCCATGGGCCGGAATGCAATGGAGGGCGGCCGGGAGAAGCTTTGTTGATCCGCGAGGAATGAGCGCTTTGCGCTCAGGGGAAGAAAGTTGCGAAGGCCGTTGCGGGAGAACGATCGAGGCGAAGCCGTTCTCCGGTCAGACATGCCTCATCGAGCCCGCATATGGAGCGCCGGTGACGCAGAGAAACGGAGTTGGCAATGGCGATGGCGCCCGATCGCTCCCATCACCAAAACGGACGCGCGGTGAGCCCACGCTCGAGTCCGTGACGTTGCTGACCTGATGCGTCGTTTCCCGGCACTGGGCCCGGTTGCCTCCGCCGCGCCGTCGGCTATCGTTGCACCGCGATTCGCCTGGGGGATTCATGCGCAAGCAGACAAAGCCGTTCATCGTTGAGATCAAGCCATCACGCAGGCCGAACACCGGCCTAAAGA
>NZ_RZOS01001321.1:0-506 GCF_004022605.1 Mesorhizobium sp. M4B.F.Ca.ET.089.01.1.1 | reverse complement strand
GGCACCGCCATGCTCTGTGAAGCCATCCGCGTTGAAGTTCACATAGGCTAGGTTCGCATAGGGCTCGAAAGATACGGAAGCTGTATCCAGTCGAGAGCCGAGTTCGCCGAAAGCCTGGAACGTGCCGGCATGGTAATCGGCCGAAAGGCTGTCGGAGAAGCCCGGAAACGCCACCGACCTGCCGGTCTCGATGCGGTTCCACGTATAGGCAAGGCCGGAACGGAAGCTGTGAGGGCCACGCTGCGTGCCAGCGTAGATCCCGAGGTGATAATTGTTGCCTGAGCCGGAGGAGGCGCGATCATCCACATGGATGGACGTATGGCTATAACCGGCAAGAAGCCCGAGCCGCCAGCTTTCGCCGATGGCCGCATCGCCGCCTGCAATAAAGCCTCCCGTCGAGCGGTCGAGGCGAGCAGCGTTGCCGTCTCCGTCCAAATGTCCCCAGGCGCCGAAACCGCTGCCCCAGACGGCGAAGTTTTCGCTGGTCGCGGGAGCCAGTTCCGGGC
>NZ_RZOS01001320.1:0-506 GCF_004022605.1 Mesorhizobium sp. M4B.F.Ca.ET.089.01.1.1 | reverse complement strand
TAGGTTCTATACTCAACCGGGAATATCTGCGACGGATGCTTCGTCTGGATCAGCTTGCGTATTTCACGCAATACCGCCGGACCGTCCTCGTAGGGCACCGAGTATTCGCATTCGTTATGGTTCGGCATCGGAATTGAACCCGGAAATATCCGATAGCTGGGCCCTATTCTCTCGCCGGCCTGTGCTTCGACAGCTGCTGACGGCTGAGTTGTGACGTTCAGCGTTCTGATTTCGCAGACATCAGCTTTACTGCGCGTACGACCAATGCCAGACGTGTCGGGCAGGCTGTATAACGATGCCGAGTGTTCGGTCGGGCACCAGAACACGCGGAGGCTCCGGTTTTCCTGACATAGCTGATCCAAATGATTCATGCATTCTTCAAAATCCTCACGCCATATTTTGTCATGAAGATCAAAAGCAGGAACAAGCTTCATCGTGACGGAAAGCACCACGCCAAGCATTCCGAGACAAACTTTCGCAGCGTTGAGGACATCGATGTCTTGCGA
>NZ_RZOS01000131.1:0-13428 GCF_004022605.1 Mesorhizobium sp. M4B.F.Ca.ET.089.01.1.1 | reverse complement strand
CCCAATCCCGTGCCTCGCCAAGCCTTTCGCGCAGCGCGATGCCTTCGAGGCCAAGCACATCGTCGAGCCCGACCATGCGGTCGGTCAGCTCGCTCATCGGCAGGCCGAAGAAGCGGCGGGCGCCGAGCGGGGGGAAGTTGATCTGGACGCAGCAGGCGCCGCCGAAGGATTGGATCACCACCGGCCCGGCAAAGAGGCCGGCGGCAAAGCTGGCGAAGCGATCGTTGTCGCCGGGGTCGCGCCCAAGCCCGATGGCGAAGGGCTCGGCGAAGCTGATGACCAGCGGCACGGTCAGCGAAGCATATTCGACATTGCGGGAGCGGACGGGCAGCATCTCGCGATAGCCGCAAAGGTCGGTGACTGCGCCGGCAAGCGAAGCGTCAGCCGCTCGCCGCACCATCTCGAACCTCGCGGCTAAAGAATGGTCCTGTTCATGACGGCGCTCTGTCTCGATCGACATCGGCAATCCTCGCCCGCCAAATCTAGCAGACCACATTCCGAAATCAAAAGCGCCCGGCTTGTGGCCGGGCGCTTCGGTTACCTGAGATCTGAATGTGCCTGACTTAAGCGCCGCGCATCATGCAGCCGGCGGCAAGCACGATGTAGCCGATGAGAACAATCCACACTGCGGCAAGAGGAATGAACGCAAGAACGCCAAGAGCGGCGAGAACGCTGATGATGGCGATGACAAGGGAGATAATGAAAATAAGCTGAGTAGGTGCACTGAGATTCATGTGTGGCTCCTCCAACATGATTCGTACGCCGGCATTGTATCAGCGGGGCCGTCACACACCAATCAGCTGGCGCAGCGGGTTCGCCGGGTCGGCGAGAAGCTTCACCGCCAGCGCCACGCAGACGACAACCAGCAGCGGCTTGATCAGCCGGGCGCCGATGCGGATGGCGAGGCTGGCGCCGAGGCGCGCGCCGAGGAACTGGGCGACGCCCATCATCAGGCCGATCTTCCAGTAAACGACGCCGACGGCGGCGAAGATGGCGAAACCGCCAATGTTGGAAGCGAAGTTGAGCATCTTGGTGTGCGCGGTCGCCTTGAGTACGCCGTAGCCGGCAAGGCTGACGAAGGCCAACATGTAGAAGGAGCCTGCACCAGGTCCGAAAAGGCCGTCATAGAAGCCGACAAGAGGTGGAACGATCAGTCCGAACAGGAAGGGCGACAGGCGCTCGGCGCGGTCGACATCGTTCATGTTGGGCTTGAGCGCGAAATAGAGCGCGATGGCGATCAAAAGCAGTGGCAGCAAGGCGCGCAGGAAATCACCGGGCACGATTGTAGCCAGCAAGGCGCCGACGGCGCTGCCGATTAACGCCAGCAAGGCGGACGGCAACTGCCGGCGCAGCTCGACATGGCCGTTCGCCGCATAGTGGATGGTGGCCGACCCGGAGCCGAACATGCCTTGCAGCTTGTTGGTGCCGAGCGCGGCAGTCGGCGAGAAGCCCGCCAGCAGCAGCGCCGGAATGGTGATCAGGCCGCCGCCGCCGGCGATGGAATCAACGAAGCCGGCGGCAAACGCGGCGAAGGCCAACACGGCAACAGTCTGTATGCTAAGATCGATCATCGGGGCTATGGGTCTTGCGGCGGGACGATATGCGCGCTTCGACCATGCCAACCCCGTTTGCGCAAGGCTGATTCCGCGCTAACTATCTGCGACGGAATCGCAAAGGGGAGGCCGATGGCGATGGCACTGCTCGATCAGATACGCTCGATCTTCGACGGCGATCCCGGCGTGCGCAAGGTCGCGGACGATCCGGTCCTGTCGGCGGAACTGTTGATGCTGTTCCGCATGATCCTGGCCGACGGGTCCGTCTCGGAGAGCGAGATGGTCGCCTTCCGGCGCATCTGCAAGGAGGCGTTCGGCATTCCCGAGACGAGCATCGACAGCGTCATCGAATATCTCAACGACTTCGGCTACGAGACCAACGGCTCGCAGGCGATAGCGCTGTTCCGCGACCTCGACGTCGAGCGGCGCAAGCTGCTCGCCCAGCACATGGCCGAGATCGCCAAGGCCGATTCGAAGCTGGCCGAAAACGAGGTCAGGCTGCTGCGCCGCACGCTCGACCTGCTCGACATCAGCCCGGTCGATGTTGTGAAGCCGCAGGAATAGCCGGTTTCGATAGCGGCCGGCAGGCTCGCTGTTTACCCTTGTTCCTGTAGTCTCCGTGCGATCGCCCGGTGCAAATCGGGCGCGGCTCTCACCAGCGCCCTGGCCGCCTCGGATTGCGGATGATCGAGTACCGCGCCGGTCTTGCCGCGCTCGACGATCCTGCCCTCATGCATGACCAGCACCTCGTCTGTGATGGCGCGGGCGACGGTCAGGTCGTGGGTGATGAACAGGTAGGCGATGCCGAGCTTCTGGTTGAGCTCGGCGAACAGGTCGAGGATCTGGGCGCGGATCGAGACGTCGAGCGCCGAGACCGGCTCGTCGGCGACGACCAGCTTGGGACGGGTGATGATGGCGCGCGCGATCGACAGGCGCTGGCGCTGGCCGCCCGAGAATTCATGCGGATATTTGTCCATGTCGCGCGGCCCGAGGCCCACCTCGTGCAGCGCATGCGCCACCAGCTCGCGCCGCTCGGCATTGGCCGGTGTCTTGTCCAGCACGTGCAGCGGCTCGGCGACCAGCTTCTCGACCTTCTGGCGCGGATCGAAGGAGCCGTAGGGGTCCTGGAACACGACCTGCATGTCGCGCCGCGCCGGCTTCAGCTCCGCCTCGCTCCTGCCGGTGATGGTCTCTCCGCTGAAGCGGATCGTCCCCGAGGTCGATTTGTCCAGCGCCAGGATCATGCGGGCAAGCGTGGACTTGCCGCAGCCGGAGCGACCGACCAGCGCCACCGACTGGCCGGGCTCTATCGACAGCGAGACGTCGTCGACGGCGCGGATGGGAGCGGCACGCCGGAACAGCGAGCTGCGTCGTCCCGGATAGTCGCGCGTCACGCCATCGACCTGCAGCAAGGGCCTGGCCGAGCCGGCGGTGTGGGGGCGAGGGCGGGCCGGCACATGCATGGAGGCCTGCGCCAGCTGACGCGTATAGGGATGGAGCTGCGCAGACAGCGTGTGTGCGGTGTCGCCGGCTTCCATCACCTCGCCATGGCGCAGGATGGTGATTTTGTCGGCCATCTCGGTCACCACCGCGAGGTCGTGCGAGATCAGAAGCAAACCCATACGGTTTTCCGCCACGAGATCGCGCAGCAAATCGAGGATCTGCGCCTGCAGCACCACGTCGAGCGCCGTGGTCGGCTCGTCGGCGATCAGGAGCTTGGGTTTCAGCGCGCAGGCGATCGCAATGACGACGCGCTGGCGTTGGCCGCCCGACAGTTCGTGCGGATAGCGCGACAGCGGGAATTTCGTCGAAAGCAGGCCGACGCGGTCGAGTATTTTGCGCGCCCGCTCCTCGGCCTCGGCGCGGCTCGCCTTGGTGTGCCAGCGGATGCCTTCGGCGACCTGCTCGCCGATGGTCTTGACCGGGTTCAGCGCCGTCATCGGCTCCTGGAACACCATGCCGATGTCGTCGCCGCGCAACGCGCACATCTGGTCCTCGCTCGCCGCGAGGATGTCGATGCCGTCGAAAGTGACGCGTCCGCTGGCGCGTGCCGCGAAGGGCATGAGCCGCATCACGGTGAGTGCCGTCATCGACTTGCCGGAGCCGGATTCGCCGACCAGCCCCATCACCTCGCCGGGCGCCACCGCAAGCTCGACGCCCTTCAGGATCGGCGTGTCGCCGATCGAGAGCGACAGGTTCTCGATCTCGAGCAGGCTCATCGCTGCCGCCGCGATTTCGGGTCGAGGATGTCGGCGATGCCGTCGCCGAGCAGGTTGAGGCCGAGCACGGTGACGGCGATCGCCATGCCCGGGAAGATCGCCATCCACGGCGCAACCACCATGCGCGTCTGCGCGTCGAACAGCATGCGGCCCCAGCTCGGCATCGGCGGCTGCGCGCCGAGGCCGACATAGGAGAGGCCCGCTTCGGCAAGGATGCCCAGCGCGAACTGGATGGTGCCTTGCACCAGAAGCAGCGTCGCGATGTTAGGCAGGATGTGCTCGATGGTGATCAGCGTCGGGCCCTTGCCGGCGGCGCGGGCGGCGAGAATGAACTCGCGCGGCCAGATGGCCAGCGCGCCGGCGCGGGCGACGCGCGCGAACACCGGAATGTTGAAGATGCCGATGGCGATGATGGCGTTGATGGCGCCCGGCCCGAAGATGGCGGTGATCATGATCGCCGAAAGTAGGGCAGGGAAGGCGAAGACGAGGTCGTTCAGTCGCATCAGCGCTTCGTCGGCGAGGCCGCCGCGAGCCGCGGCAAAGGCGCCGAGCGGAACGCCGACGCCCATGCCGATGCCGACCGCGACCAGCGCCACGGCGATCGAGTTGCGGGCGCCGACCATGATCATCGACAGGATGTCGCGGCCGAAATGGTCGGTGCCGAACCAGTGCGCCCATGAGGGCGGCAGGGTCTTGTCCGAGATCACCAGCCGGGTGACGTCGTATGGCGTCCAGGCGTAGGAGAGGACCGCCACCGCCGCCACCAGCGCGGTGATGACGAAACCGAGAAGGAAGGATCGGTTGCGGAACGCCTTGGCCAGAATGCCGGCCAGGGTCTCCTCTGGGATGTCGACATGCAGTGTCATTGCCGGCTTCTCAGGCGCGGATCGACGACCGCGTAGGAGAGGTCGACGAGGAGGTTGACGGCGATGACGGCGGCGACCAGCAACATGACGACGCTTTCGACGACGATGAGGTCGCGTTGGGTGATCGCCTGGAATACCAGCCTTCCTAGGCCGGGCAGGTAGAAGACGTTCTCGATGATGATGGTGCCGGCGAGCAGGAAAGCGAACTGCAGCCCGAGGATGGTGAGCACCGGGATCATGGCGTTGCGCAGCGCGTGCCGCCAAAGCACGGCGCGGTAGGGCATGCCCTTGGCGCGGGCGGTGCGGATATAGTCCTCGTTCAGAACCTCGATCAGCGCCGAGCGGGCGACGCGTGCCAGGATCGCGGCTTGCGGCAAGGCAAGGGCGACCGCCGGCAAAAGCAGCGATTTCAGCGCCGGCCAGGCGCCGGCGCCCCAGCCGGGGAAGCCGCCGGCCGGTACCAGCCTGAGCCAGACGGCAAAAAGATAGATCAGCATCAGCGCGAACCAGAAGTTCGGCACGGCGACGCCGAACTGGGCGGCGCCCATGGCGATCGCGTCGCCAGCGCGACCGCGCCGGCTGGCGGAAAACAGGCCAACCGGAATGGCGATGGCCGTGGACAGCGCCAGCGCGATCAGCGCCAGCGGCAGCGAGACGACGACGCGTTCGCGCACGAGATCGATGACCGGCACCGAATAGGTGTAGGAGCGGCCGAAATCGAGGCTCAGCAGCCCGCCCGCCCAATGCAGGTAACGCAAGGCCAGCGGCGCGTTGAGCCCCATCTGGTTGCGCAGCACCTCGACCTGCTCGGCGCTCGAGTTCATGCCCAGCATCAGCCGCGCGGGGTCACCGGGGATGATCTCGAGCACCGCGAACACCACCATGGAGGCCAGCACAAGCGTGGCGGCGGCGATGATCAGACGCTTCAGGAGGTAGGCACTCATCGGCACAACCTGCCGGAAAAGCAAAGGCCCCGGAAGCGGCTTTCGCCACCGGGGCGTTGCATATCTCTCGAGGTCAATCCGACCACTTCACCTTGGTCAGATCATTGGCCTGAATCGGCGCGTTCTCCCACAGGCCTTGCAGCTTGGCGTCCCAAACGCCGACCTTCGGCAGTTCGTAGAGGAAGCCGACCACGGCGTCGTCGGCGAGGATCTTCTGCGCCTCACCGAGCAGTTCCTTGCGCTTGGCCTCGTCGGAGGTGAGGTTCAGATCGGCGATGACCTTGTCGAAAGCCGGGTTGTCGTAGTTGAAGTAATAGTCCTTGCGCGAATAGATATCGATGTCGTTGGGCTCGGTGTGGGAGACGATGGTGAGGTCGTAGTCCTTCTTGGTGAACACCTGGTCCAGCCACTGCGCCCATTCCACCGGCACGATCTCGAGATCGATGCCGACGTCGCGCAACTCCGAGGCGATGATCTCGCCGCCGAGCCGCGCATAGGAGGGCGGCGGCAGCTTCAGCGTCGCCTTTAAGCCGCTCTCGAGGCCGGCTTGCTTGAGCAGTTCCTTGGCCTTGGCGACATCATGCGGATAGCGGCCGGTGAGGTCGACATAGTCCTTGTTGGCCGGCGACATGTGCGAGCCGATCGGCTGGCCGAGCCCCGCCGAGGCGCCATCGATGATCGCCTTGCGGTCGAGCGCGTAGGAGATAGCCTGCCTAACCTCGAGCTTGTCGAAAGGCGGCTTCTTGTTGTTGATCGACAGGATGGTCTCGCCCTCGGTCGAGCCGATCACGACATGGAAGCGCGGATCGTCCTTGACCTGGGCGACGCTGTCGGGATCGAAGAAAGGGAAGGCCTGGATGTCGCCGGAAAGCAGGGCCGGAACGGCGGCGGCGGCATCGGGGACGATGCGGAACTCGGCCTTGTCGAGCGAGACCGGCGCGCCCCAGTATGCGTCCGATTTCACCAGCGTGATCGACGAGCCCTTGACCCAGTCCTGGAATTTGAACGGGCCGGTGCCGATCGGCTTCTCCTTGTTGGTGTCGGCCGATTTCGGCGACACGATCACCGCGTCGCCCCAGCCCATATTGTAGAGGAAGGAGCCCTGCGGGTTCTTCAGCGTCACCTTGACGGTGGCCGGATCGACGACATCGACCTTGTCGATCGCCGCGAACAGGCCCTTCTGCGCGTTGACCGAATTGTCGGCGCGGGCGCGGTCAAGCGAGAACTTGACGTCGTCGGCGCTGAAGTCGGCGCCGTCATGGAATTTTACGCCGGTATGAAGCTTGAACGTATAGACCTTGCCGTCGTCGGAAATGCTCCAGCTTTCGGCGAGGTCGGGCAGCACCTCGCCGTTCGGGCCGATGCGGGTCAGGCCTTCGAACACGTTGGCGTAGAGCACTTCGTCGATCGCCGCGGCAGCACCCGCGGTCGGGTCGAGATGCGGGGGTTCGAGCGGAATGCCGATGACGAGATCGGTGCGCGCGGCAAAAGCCGAGGTCGCGGTGGCGAGCGCCAGAGCGGCGGCGGCGAGAACGGTCTTCCACAATTTCATCGGGCAACTCCCATCTGCTCAACCGGGTGGATAGAAGCGTGATTTCGAGGTCGAGTAAATTGCGTTTCGTGCTGTCGGATAGCGCCAGGCGGAATGTTTTTCCCGAAACAGGCGGACTGGCCGACCTCCACTTGCCTGTTTTCGTAGGGATCAGTCGGCGACGGTGCCCCGCAGCAGCACGTTGAGGCCGATCGCCATCACCTTGGCCGATTCCACCATGTCGGCGATGCCGACCCATTCGTCGGGCCGGTGGGCGAGGTCGAGAATGCCCGGCCCATAGGCGATGCAGTCATAGATGTGGCCGATACGGGCGACGTGCTTCTGGTCGTAGGTACCGGGCGAAATCACATAGTCGGGCTCGCGGTCGAATATCGCCATGATGCCTTGCGCCACAGCTTTCACCACCGGAGCGTCGCGCTCGGTCATCAGCGGCAGCACTTCCATCAGATCGCGGATCTCGTAGTCGAACTTCTTCCGCTCGCGCTTCAGCCGCTCCAGGATATCCGTCACCTCGCTCTTCACCGTGGCGAGGTCCTCCTCGAGCAGGAAGCGCCTGTCGATGGTCAGCCGGCAGGAATCGGGCACGTTGGGGGAGGGCAGGCCGGGACGAAAATCCTCGGTCTGGCCGCCATGGATGGAATTGATGTTCATGGTCGAGCGCTTGGCGCCTTCAGGCACCACCGGCATGCGCGTCACCTTGCGGTCCAGCGCCGGGAACAATTCATCCTCGAAGGCCTGCAGCACGGCGCCCATGTGGCGCACCGCATTGTCGCCGAGGAACGGCATCGAGCCATGCGCGATCTCGCCCTTGGTCTCGATCTCCGCCCACCAGACGCCGCGATGGCCGAGGCAGATGCGATCCTTGTTCAGCGGTTCCGGAATGATGACGTGGTCGACTTTCGGCTTCGAGAAATAGCCGAGCCTGGCAAGATGGGCGACCCCGCCGAAGCCGCCGGACTCCTCGTCGACCGTGCCCGAGATCTCGATGGCGCCCGGGAAGTCCGGGAACACCTCCATGAACGCCTCGGCGGCGATGATCGAGGCGGCCAGCCCGCCCTTCATGTCGCAGGCGCCACGGCCATAGACCCTGCCGTCCTTCACCAGCCCGGCGAACGGATCGACGGTCCAGCCTTCGCCGGCCTCGACGACGTCGATATGCGAGTTGAAATGCACGCAGGCGCCGGCCGATCTGCCGTCGAAGCGGGCAACGACGTTGACGCGCGGGTAGCGGTCGGTGTCGCCGGGGGTGCCTTCGGCGCGGATGAACTCGGTTTCGAAGCCGCGCTTCCTCAGGCGCTCGCCGACATATTCGGCGCAGGGGCGATAGGCCTCGCCTGGCGGATTGACGGTCGGGAAGCGGATCAGGTCCGCGGTCAGCGTAACGAGGTCGTCGATCCGCGCGTCGACGGCCTTAAGGAGTCGTTCGGTCATTCCTGAAGTTGAGCAGTGAAGCGGGCGACTGGCAAGCGCGACGGCGAAGTCTTTGAAACTACGTGTCGCGGCGGCAACTATGGCGGGAAAATCGTTCAAATTCGCTGCTTTGGATTGGCGAATTCATCAACGAGTGTGTGTTACTTCATTCACCTGCCGTTAAAATGCTGAAAAATCGCGTGATGGCAGGCATGCAAGGGGCAATCAAAGGGGTTTGATCGCATGAAAAAGACTGTTCTCATGGCAACGATACTGGCGACCGCGCTGTTCGGCACCTCGGTCGCAGGCAAGGCTGCCGCCCTGGTGGCCAATATCGACGTATCCTCACAAACGATGACCGTCAGCAAATACGGCCAGGTGCTGTACCGCTGGAGCGTGTCCACCGCCCGCAAAGGTTACTTCACGCCGCGCGGCAGCTACCGCCCGCAGTGGACGGCCCGGATGTGGTATTCGCGCAAATACGAGATGTCGCCGATGCCATACTCAGTGTTCTTCCGTGGCGGCTACGCCATCCACGGCACCGGCGCGGTGAAGTATCTCGGGCGTCCGGCCTCGCATGGCTGCGTGCGCCTGCACACCGCCAACGCCGCGACCTTCTATTCGATGGTGCGCGAAGCGGGCTACGGCAACACGCGCATCGTGGTCACCGACTGACCTCGCGCGATTGGCTTTCGGCGCCAAAAGCGTTGCAGCAATGCCGCACTGCAACCGGAACTCGCGTCGACGCATGGTTTCCGGTGCCGACGTCGATTGCGTGAATCTTCGGCGGTGGTAGGTATCGCAACGTTACTTTTTGATGCTTGGGGACTACAATGTATCGACTTGTTTTGAGCGCGGCGATTGCCGTAACCGCTACTTCCGCCTTCGCTGCCGACGCGCCCGTCGTCCTGGACCAGGAACTCGCCCAGCCGCATGTTTCAGGCTACGGCGAGGTATATCTCGGCGGTCTCTACTTCGCGACCCCCGGGGACGATGCAGACGGCACGACCGCTGGCGGCGCCGCCCGGGTCAATTTTCCGATCGACGCCCGTTGGAACATCCAGACCGACGCGGTGATCGATTCGCTGTGGGTCGAGGGTACGAACATCTACAGCTACGGCGGCGCCATCCATGGTTACTGGCGCGATCCGAGCTCGTATGCCCTGGGCGCCTTTGCCACGATCAACGGATATGGCGGCGACGAGGGCCTCGGTGACGCAGGCATCTACACTTTCACCGTCGGTCCCGAGGCACAGGCTTATTTCGGCAACGTGACGGTTTACGGGCAGGTCTATTACGGACAGCTGCGGGTCAGCGGCGAATCCGAACACCTCGACAATTGGGGCGGCCGCGGCGTCGTGCGGTATTTCGCGCAGGACGATCTGCGCTTCGACGGCGAACTCGGCTTCTCGCGGCTGTCAGGTTTTGGCGGGCATTTCGATACCGTCTCGGCGGCATTGCAGGCTAACTATCGGTTCTCGGGGACCCCTTGGTCAGTGTTTGGCCGCTATCAGCTGGATCACCTGAGCTTCTCGGAAGCTTCGGGCAGCGTGAACATCCACAAATATCTGATCGGCCTGCGGGCAAGCTTCGGTTCGGACACGTTGCTCTCCGAAGATCGCAACGGCGCCACCATGGATACATTCCGGCCGAACTTCACCATCCCTGCTCCGCTCTGAGGGAGCTTAATCCAGAGCCGCGAGGAGTACTCCTCGCGGCTTTTTGTTGCGCATCGGAGCGGGGCAATCGGAGCCGCCGCCTGCGCCGACGGCCGCTCATCTGCCAACGCGCATCGCCGTCACGGATCAGATGGAGTGTTGGAGAAAGACAATCCGGCTCCTGCCAGTGCTTATGAATACTGCAAGTGCTCATGAACGCTGCACAGTATTTGGGCAGATCAAGGCCAAAGCGTTGCAGTAATGTCGCAGGGCTTCAGAAGCCGGCTTGTACGCCCGGGTTTGAGCCTGTTCACGCTTGCGTGAACGGGCAGCGATGGTAATGCCGGATAAGTCAGACATTTGAGGGGCTTCACGATGTATCGACTTCTCCTTGGTGCGGCACTTGCCGCAACGGCCACGTCGGCTTTTGCCGCCGATGCCGTCGCTCCGATCGTTATGGATCAGGAACTCGCCCAGCCGCATGTTTCGGGCTACGTCGAGGCCTATCTCGGCGGGCTGTATGTGACGGCCGCTGGCGAGCACGCGGATGGCACGACCGCAGGTGGCACGGGCCGGGTCAATTTCCCGATCAATTCCCGCTGGAACGTCCAGACAGACGCGTTCGTCGATTCGCTGTGGGCCGAGGGCACCAACATTTACGGCTATGGCGGCGCGGTTCACGGCTACTGGCGCGATCCCAGCGCCTTTGCGCTTGGCGCGTTCGCCTCCGTCACCGGCTATGGCGGCGACGGGTTCGACGACGATCTCTACAGTTTCTCGGTTGGACCGGAAGGCCAAGTCTACATGGGTAATGTGACCGTGTACGGCCAGGTTTACTATGGCCAGTTGCGGGCCAGTGGCTCGTCCGAGCATATCGATACCTGGGGCGGTCGCGGGGTGGTGCGCTATTTCGCCCAGGACAATCTCCGCTTCGATGGTGAACTGGGCTATTCGACGACATCTGTGGGCCCCTTCGACACCAACACCTTCACCGGCGCGCTGCAGGCTACGTACCGGTTTTCCGGAACGGCGTTTTCGGTGTTCGGCCGCTATCAGTTCGAACGCGCGTCCATATCTGCGTTCGACGTAACCGAGAACATCCACAAATATGTGATTGGCGTGCGGGCGAGCTTCGGTTCGGACACATTGCTTGATGAGGATCGCAACGGCGCCACGATGGATACCGGCCGGCCGAACCTCATCCTGCCTTCGTTACTGTAGTATCGGCGGGAAACAAGAGATTTATGGCGAAGACCGCGAAGAGCAATCTTCGCGGTTTTTCTTTGCCGCGTCCAATCTGCGCACGCGATGGCAGATGCACCGAGCGGAATGGAAAAGGCTTCGGCGCCCGGTCCTTCAGTCAGAATTTCCCACAAGCGCAACCGATGAACAAACAACGAAGCCGCGAAGGGTCTCTTCGCGGCTTTTGCTTGGTGCGGCGTCAATGGTCAATTCGGGCCGGGCACCGGGTCAGCCGGCCGCTCCTCGGCCTGCCCACGCCGCTTGCGCCGGCGGCCGCTCATCTCCCAACGCTTGTGGAACCACATCCACTGGCCGGGATCCTCGCGCACCCAGCGCTCGACGACGTCGGCGAGAAGCTGGGTGGTGGCGTGGACGTCGACGCTACCGCTTTCGGTGCGCGGCAAGGTCAGCTTGTCCTCGATGTCCAGGCGGAACCGGTTGCCCGGCAGCCGGACGCAGCGGGCGGGATAGACGTCGCAGTCGTAGTGGCGGGCGAGCATGCCCAGCACCGGATTGCTCTGGCACGGACGGCCGAAAAAGGTCGTCTCCAGTCCGCTGGAGAATTTCTGGTCGACGAGCACGCCGATATTGCCGCCGTTCTCCAGGATGGCGGCAAGCGCGAAGGACGCGCCGGTCGAGGAGGGCAGCAAGCCCCCCATGGTCGAGCGGCGCGTCGAATGGATGTAGTCAGCGAGATAGGGATTGTTGGGCGGGCGAAACAGCGCGGTGATGTTCATGCCGAAGGTGGCGGCGGCCACCGGCAGCAATTCGAAATTGCCGAGATGGCCGGTGAACAGGATATGCGGCTTCTTCTCGCCGGCGATCTCGACGAAATGCTCGACGCCACGGACGTCGACCCGGCCGGGCTTTGTCGCTTTCGGATCATAATCGAAGAGGGCGTCGAGGAAGATGTACTCGGCCGCCAGCCGGGCCATGTTGCCCCACATGTCGAGCGCGATGGCCTCGATCTCGGCGTCGCTCTTTTCGGGATAGGCAAGGCGCAGATTGTTGACCGCAACGCGGTGACGTCCGACCAGCGGGCCAATGCGGCGGGCGACGCGGTCGGCGAAGTTGAGCGCCTTGTCCGGCGGCAGGAGCCGCAGCAGCGAGATCATCGCCATGGCCAGGCGCGCCACCAGCCAGTGCTCCATCTGGCGCAGCCGCCGGCCGTAGCGGAACATGAAGTCCCGGCGGGCTTTCTTGAGCACCTTGCCGACCATTGCCCTAGACGCGCAGGATGATCTTGCCGAACACGTCGCGGCCTTCCATGCGCTTCAGCGCCGCGTCGATGTCGTCGAAGCCGACTTCGGTGTCGATGACGGGAGCGACGAGGCCGGCCGCCATCTTCTGCATGGCATCGGCCATGTTCTCCATGCGGCAGCCGAAGGAGCCGAGCAGCTTCAGCTGCTGCTGGAAGAGCTGCATAAGATTGACCTGCGTCGACACGCCGGAGGTCGAGCCGCAGGTGACAAGGCGGCCGCCGCGCTTGAGGCACAGCATCGAGCCGGCGAAGGTGTCGGCGCCGACATGCTCGAACACGACGTCGACGCCCTTCTTCTTCGTCAGCTTGCGCACGACGCCTTCGAAACGGTCCTCTCGGTAGTTGATGACATGGTCGGCGCCGAGCGCCTTGGCCTTGTCGATCTTGTCGTTGGAGCCGACGGTGGTGATGACGGTGCAGCCCATCTTCTTCGCCAGCTGGATCGCGGCGGTGCCGATGCCGGAACCGCCGGCATGGACGAGGATGGTCTCGCCGGGCTCGAGCTTTGCATTGTCGAACAGCATGTGCTCGACCGTGCCGAAGGTAACGGGCGCGACCGCCGCGCCGATCTCGCTGACGCCGGGCGGGGCGGGGACCAGCAGGCGGGCCGGCAGGTTGATCTTCTCTTGCGCGAAGCCGTCGAGGTGGAAGCCATGAACGCCGGAGACGTGCTCGCAGAGATTGTCGCGGCCTTCGCGGCAGGCCCGGCAAAGGCCACCGGGG
>NZ_RZOS01001319.1:0-508 GCF_004022605.1 Mesorhizobium sp. M4B.F.Ca.ET.089.01.1.1 | reverse complement strand
GGGCTACTCCGCTTGACCAGGTGCCGGGTCTCGTCATGGGCGATTTCCAGCCGAACCAGGTTCCATGGCTCAAACGCGAGCAGGTGGCCGAGCTGACGCAACAGCAGTTCCGCGACATGGATCAGGCCGGATTGCTGCCTTATCTGACCAAGGTCCAACTGCGCGGTATCCCGAAGGCCAAGATAGGCTATGTCAACATCGCGGGGCTCGACGCGAAACAGGTTCCCTGGCTGACCGAGGGTCACATCCGGAATCTGAGCGACCAGCAGTTCCGGGAATTCGGCAAAGCCGGTTTGACGCCTCACCTGACGAAACCACAGGTGCGCGCGATCAAGGGTGACATGGTCGCGTTCGTCGATGTGCCGACATTGGAAGCGCGCCAGGTTCCGTGGTTCAAGCCCGGCCAGGTCGCGAAGTTCACGTCACAGCAATTTAAGGAACTGGGCGAGGCCGGATTGCTGAAGAACCTCACCGAGCGCCAGGTTCCGGCGATCCCCGAAAGCATGAT
>NZ_RZOS01001318.1:0-508 GCF_004022605.1 Mesorhizobium sp. M4B.F.Ca.ET.089.01.1.1 | reverse complement strand
GAAGATGCGCGTCTCGATCGCGCGGGCCATGGTGACCAAACCGCGCATCCTGTTGATGGACGAGCCCTTCGCGGCGCTCGACGAGATCACACGCTTCAAACTCAACAACGACCTTCTGGAACTGTGGCAGGACGAGCGCTTCACCGTCGTCTTCGTCACCCACAGCGTTTTCGAGAGCGTGTTCTTGTCCAGTCGCGTGGTCGTGATGGCGGCGCGGCCGGGCCGCGTTCACGGAGAGCTTGCCGTCGACGCTCCCTATCCGCGCGACGAGGTGTTCCGAACCTCGCCCGATTATGCCGCGCTTTGCCGCCAGGCGTCCGACGTGCTGGTCAACGCCATCAATTCAACCGCCGGACCGCACCATGACGGCCATTGAAGACACAGTCCTGAAGCTTGATCCCGAAGAGGCGCGCCGCGTCCGCCAGGAGCGGCTGGAACGGATCGGCAGATGGGTGCTGCCGCTGGCGATCATGGTGCTGGCTATCTGGCTGTGGGACCGCATCTGCGT
>NZ_RZOS01001317.1:0-509 GCF_004022605.1 Mesorhizobium sp. M4B.F.Ca.ET.089.01.1.1 | reverse complement strand
GTCCGTCATCCAGGTCCTGCAAGGTGGGAGCTGAGTTGCTTACCTCAGCAGTGCCGCTCGCCCGCGCTATGGCCGGCAGTTCTAAGCTTTAGAGGAATAATGCGGGGCCGTTTTCGGATGAAAACGCCGATTGCCAAACGCCGCACCGGCTGGAATTTTTCGCGCTCAGCCTCTCCGTAAGCCGTAAAAGCGCGGAAAATTACGTGTCGCTGAATTTTCCGCGCTTTTGGATTCACGAGCGGGAATTTTCCGCGCTTTTAAACTGATCGGAGCTATTTAAATCGCTTGAGAATCCATCCGTTGCTACAATATCAAAGAGCGCACGGGGCAGACCGACACCAACTGGAGGCAAAGCAATGGAAGAGATTCAGAAGCGCCGCGTCGGCCGCCCAATTGGCAGCGGCGTCAAGAACAACGATCAGGCCCTTGCCAAGGTCGCAAGTATCTTGCTGGATAATCCTTCCATGAAGGCGACTTCAGCCATGAGGCGGGTCCTCAATGATATGTCC
>NZ_RZOS01001316.1:0-509 GCF_004022605.1 Mesorhizobium sp. M4B.F.Ca.ET.089.01.1.1 | reverse complement strand
TATCGGAACAGCTAGGGAAGGGGAGGTACGTTAGCAAGCGAATTTCAAGACCGGTGCCTTAAACCGCTCGGCCATCCCTCCCGCGTCGGCCCCGACGCCGGCTCGCTGTTGTCCTCGCCGCACCCGGAACTGTTGAAGTTCGGGCGGCGATGTGCCCGGAAACCAATATGTGCGCCGCGATGTCGGCTCAGTGCAACAAAACCGACAAGGCCGATGCGCTCGGCATCGCCCACATCATGCGCACCGGGTGGTTCCGACAGGCTCATAACAAGTCTGAAAGCTGCTACCGAACCGAGCTTCTGCTGACACACCGCCGCAATCTGAAGGGCCAAGTTCCTCGACCTGGAGAACGCCATCCGCCATTCGCTGAAGGCATTCGGCATCCGCCTGAGCAAGGTCGGGCGAGGGGCTTTCGAGCAGGCGGTGAGCGCCGCGGTGGCGGAGATCCGCTGTCGTCCGAGCTGATGGACGCCATGCTGCTGTCGGCACGCGCAGCAGGCAGTATTGCC
>NZ_RZOS01001315.1:0-509 GCF_004022605.1 Mesorhizobium sp. M4B.F.Ca.ET.089.01.1.1 | reverse complement strand
CTCTGACGCTACACAAAGAATTTGACGATAAATGCGATTTGGTTCCACTGATAGATATTAAGGCATTGGAAAATTACTACAAAAAGCTGACTTGGAGTCTTAGCCCTTCAGATATCACACTGGTACAAAAAATCTACTTCGACGCCCAAAGCACTTGGAGTGGCAAAGACGGCGGGATACCCGGAGAAGAGTGTGATGACCTGGGCGCTGAAATTCTTGATTTCGATATTGGAACCTCGAACCCCCGCGAAGAGATGCTAAGTCTACTCGATGCGACGCCGCGTGGCAGTTCACAGTATAAAATCCACGCAGCAGCGGTGGCATGGGGTGGATATCTCGGGGCTTCCATTACCTGTCCAGACTACTCTGTCAGTTCGGTCGCCGTGAATAAGATCCAAGAAAGCAACAGGGACGAGTTCCGAATTCCGTACCTATTGGCACTGATGGCCGCCGTTAAAGCTCCTCCTGATTGTCGAGATGTAGAGCCTTTCGCACGTGATGGCGGTGTG
>NZ_RZOS01001314.1:0-510 GCF_004022605.1 Mesorhizobium sp. M4B.F.Ca.ET.089.01.1.1 | reverse complement strand
ACTGAGGATGATCCAGTTCGTTCGATCACCCAAGAACTCTTGGAAGTGTGCGAGCGTCGGTCCAGGATCGAACAGGCTGAGAGAGAGGAGACCAGCGAGCGGGACGAAAAAGAAGATCCCGAGCAGAAGTGCCATCGGAGCAAGCAAGAGCGAGGTTTCGCGATTGTGTAGGGGCCACGCGATGGCCGCTCTGACGGTCTGGTATAAAGTGGCCATTAGCTGGCCACCCATTGGGTCCAGCGCTCCACGAGCACTTCGGTATTAGTTTTGCCCGAGGAGGATTGGGCTTCCCAGTAGGCCGGATCGTAGAAGAATTGCTTGTCAATGTTCTCAGGCGCAGTCGGCAGTTTGGCGGCCACACTGGGCTCAATGTAATTAAAGGCAGCCCGATTGAGCGGACCATAAAAGATGAGATTGTTGAGACGAGCTTGCGCCTGCGCGGTAGCCTGGTAGGCGACAAACCGCATGGCCGCGGCCCGGTTTTTCGTGCCCTTCGGAACGACCCAATGC
>NZ_RZOS01001313.1:0-510 GCF_004022605.1 Mesorhizobium sp. M4B.F.Ca.ET.089.01.1.1 | reverse complement strand
CCCCCTAGACATGACCCATGCGCTGATCGCTTCAGATCACGGTGTGGAATTGGCCCGTGCGGTCAGCGATTGGTTCATCCATACCGGCATCCGGCAGGCCGAGGCCCCTCAGCAATTGGACCCAATACGCAGGTACGATCTGCGCCATCCCGCTCTGGTCGCCATGGTGCAATTGATGACAAGCCACATTGCGGACCCGCTGAAGCTGGACGATCTGGTACACTTGAGTGGTATTGGGATGCGGCAATTAGAGCGGTTGGCAACGGAACAGTTAGGACAGAGCGTGATGCAGTTCTATCGGTCTTTACGGTTGGAGAAGGCCGACGAGATTCTCCAACAGTCAAACCTGCCGCTCGTCGAAGTCGCGCTGGCCACAGGCTTTTCCAACCGCAGTCATTTCTCACGGGCCTTTCAGGCCCATTTCGGCGTGGGTCCCGCAACCCACCGCAAACAGCGCCGCCATAGCGAAAATTATCACGCCAGGACGCATTTTGGGGGGCGGTCAAGTGT
>NZ_RZOS01001312.1:0-511 GCF_004022605.1 Mesorhizobium sp. M4B.F.Ca.ET.089.01.1.1 | reverse complement strand
TCCGACGGCGGTGTCGTCGGCGAGGCGGCCGTCGATTTCATCCGGCAGTTCAAGGTCGACTACGCCGTCATTGGCGCCTCGGCCATCGACCATGATGGCGCGCTGCTCGATTTCGACTTTCGCGAGGTCAAGGTTGCGCAAGCCATCATCGCCAACGCAAGGCACGTCATCCTGGTTTCCGACCAGACCAAGTTCGAGCGCACCGCGCCGGTCCGCATCGGCCATCTGTCGCAGGTCAACACCTTCATCACCGACCGCTGCGACATCCCCTCGGTGCGCAAGATCTGCGACGAAGCCGAGGTTCAACTGATCGAAACATCGCTCGGCTAGGCTACCTCCGCAGCGTCATCACGCGCCTGTGATATTTCGTTTGACATTCGTTCCTATTTCGAATTAATTCCGTGACGGTTTCGCAAAAGACCAAAAATGCTGCAATGCGAAATCGCTGGAGGACTTCTTGGACGCATCACCGATCCATGACATTTTTGTCATTGGCGGCGGCATCAACGGC
>NZ_RZOS01001311.1:0-513 GCF_004022605.1 Mesorhizobium sp. M4B.F.Ca.ET.089.01.1.1 | reverse complement strand
ATACGGACGCCTCAAGCGGGTCGACGGAAATGGTAATGAACTAGGCGATGTGGTCGATGTCACTGGCGTCATCGTAACAGAGGATCCCAGGCTTTTAGACGATGATTGGACAGAGGTTGTCCTGCTGGGAAATCGTCAGGATCAGGACACGGTTCTCGATCCATACGATGGCAATCCGCCGCAGCGCGCGTTTTGGCTAGCGAATTATCTCTACCAACGGTTCTATCGTATCCCCGATGGCGTGGAGGTCCGGTTGTACGAAGGCACCCACGCACGGAAGGACGGTTCACGGCGGTTCGAGACTATCCCAGCTCGCGCTGCTAAGGGCGTATTCGCGCGGTCAGAGACCGTGACGCTGCCAAATGGCATTAGAATTCATTACATCTATGACGAGGCTTTCAACGGTACGTCTCACAATCGGTCGATTAGCGGATCAATCGCCTCAGCCGTAAGCACCTGTGCAATTGTCTTCCGGGACGAAATGTACGCCGTCTTGACAGGCCGAGCGTGGAC
>NZ_RZOS01001310.1:0-514 GCF_004022605.1 Mesorhizobium sp. M4B.F.Ca.ET.089.01.1.1 | reverse complement strand
TCTCTACATCGACGAGCTGGAGCGCGAAACCGTCTGCAGGGCGCGCGGCTGTCACGGCGGAGTGCGGCTCTCGATGGTGCGGCTCGACGAGCTGAGCGGATTCGTCGGCGGGCTGGCCTAGTCTTAGTCTAGCGGTTAAACCTCTACGCTTCCGTTGATCCTATCGCTCAAATTGAGCCGGCCTCAGTTCTCCACGTGCTCGCGATGTTCCCAGCAAAACCAAATCGTCTGTTTCCCGCGCGGAAAGCCCAGCCGCCCCACTTCGTGCATCCCGGATGCTCGCAATAATGTTCGTAGATCCCTATCGCGCGCGACGCCGGCACCGGCTGTGATGAAGGATCGTCGCTCATCCGTCAGATCCCATACGCAGTTCGCATGTCGATTGGCGTGATCATCTCGTCGCCACCTTTATTCTTGCTCGAATTCACCTGTCGGTCGACGCGATAGAATTGAAGCTGGCCGTCAAGGTCGTGCGAAAGCAGAGCTTTGGCCTCGCCGCCCGGCGTCCTTGGAT
>NZ_RZOS01000130.1:0-13601 GCF_004022605.1 Mesorhizobium sp. M4B.F.Ca.ET.089.01.1.1 | reverse complement strand
GTGGCCGAGATCGTGCGGGAAGCGGGCAGCAATCTTCGCCAGCGCTCTTTCATGGAGCGTTTCGTCCAGTCTGTGCCGGCGGCGGTGGAAGTGGCCCTGATGGACGAATTTGCTTCCCGCTCGCCATGGTCCCCGCCTGCTTCATCGGCAGAGGTGGACCTGTTCGCCACCACGCCGGCCGGCAAGATCATGGTGCAGCACTGGGGCGGCGAGGCGGCCGAGAGGGTGGGCATCCTCCGCAACCGTGCCGCCCGCCTGGTTGACAGCCTGACCGAGGATGACGAGGCCGATCTGTGGGCATGGTTCGACGGTCTCGACACGCACGTCATCACAAAGATCTATCGCAAGTTGGCGGGAGGCTGAGCTTGATCGCCTGGCACGGCTCCCCCGCTCTCTTTGACTGCTTCGATGCAGGCAAGATTTCCCCCGTTCAATCGGAGGGTTTCGGGATCTATGTCACCGAGCATCGGGACATAGCGTGCCACTACGCGACCCCTGGCATTTGGCGGCAATCAACCGCGCCGCGCAGTGGGTACGTATATGAGGTGGAGGCGCCTGACGGCGAATACATTGACAACAGCAAATTTTTCGATGAGCAGCCCGCCGTCGTCCGGGCAATCCTCTTGGATGCGGTCGATCGGCTTGCCGGCCCGATGGCCGGCTACTGGCGTTTCGTCATTACCGCCGCGCCGAGCCAATATCCCCAATACACACAGGTCGGGAAAACGCTGTCCTTCGCCCGAAAAAACGGCACGCCCGTCGAGCCTTCCCTGATCGCCGCCGGCTTTGCCGGCTTCAAGCTCATCACGGACGTGATGAACGAGTACGTGATCGTCGATCCTGCCGTTCTGAAAGTCCGCTCTGTCGCCCCCGTCGAAGAGAGGATGGCCGCCTGATGTATTCGTTCCTCGCTCATGGCTACTGCCTTGCCCCGCTGGTGCCGAACGGCAGCCTGCTCCGTGCCGATCCTTCGCAGCCAATCCATGCCGGCCAGCTCGTTGCGGTCGTGCTGAAGCAGGAAGGGTCGCTCAAGGGCTTCTCGACTTCGCTGGAGGGCAACGACCTCCTGGGGGTCACAAAGGTCTTTCTCGGCCGAACTGAAACCGCAAAGGGCGAATGGGTTTACCTGTTCGGGCAATTCGACCCGCCTTCGGTGCTGATCGTTCCCCGCAAGGGCCTGGAGGCCATGCACCTCATCGCGGACGGCAAGCCGCCCCACGAAAACGACATCAACAAGGAAGCCCTGGCCGAGACCATGGATTTGCTGAGCCCTTTCATTCGGGGCGGCACGTCTGAGCCCATCGGGCCGAACTGGCGGCCGAACGGAGAATTGCAATGAACAGGTTTCACGCTGGCTTGCTGGAGACCGCCGCCGGCCCCGGAATCGGCTCGCTGGCGGATCTTGCCGGCCTCATGCTCAAGGCCCGCGATGCCGGTCTGAGCGAGGATGAGAAATTCAGGTTCTCCGAGTTGTTCAACTGGGCGACCCAGAACACGCCCTGGGTCAACCTGTTCTATGTCCGTCCAGCGCTGGATTTCCTGATGCTGCATTCACTGCGGGAGGTGGCCTCTCCGGGCGCCTCCAGGCGAGAGGATGAGCAACGCCGCCGGCAGTACAGCCAGCAACGCTGGACACCGAAACCGCTAGACCCCTTCGGAGGGTTTCGCTGAGCCGCCGCGCCTTCGGCAAGCGCGCCTGGAACGTCGGATGACTGTCCCGTCCCTTAGATGGAGCCCCTTATGACCTCGATACAAATTGACCGCACGGACGGCCTAAGCTCGGCGGTGGCCATCAAAGGCCCGGTGCGCTGCGCATCGTCAACCAATATCACCCTGTCCTCAGAGCAGACGATTGATGGTGTCGCCGTCGTGTCTGGCGACCGCGTCCTTGTCATGGGCCAGACCAACCCGGTCGACAACGGCATCTGGAAAGTCTCAACGGGCGTCTGGACCAGGGCGAAGGATTTCGCCAACAACCGCGACGTGAAGAAAGGCTCCACGGTCGTCGTGACCGGCGGCACCAATGCCGCATGGTGGCAAGTCACCACCTCTGACCCTATCGTCATCGGCACAACCGGGATCACCTTCGCCAAACTTGTCCAGCCCTATGATGCCGACCTGGCGGCAATCGCGGCCCAGGGCACGACGGCTTATGGTCTCAGCCTTCTCCTGGCAGCTTCGGCCATAGCGCTGGCCGGCTCCCTGGGTGTCATCCCCAACGCTGTCACGAATTACGCTGCCGATGGTGGCGGCGTGGTTTCCAATGTGACGCCATTCACCAATGCTGGTGCGGCGGGCAAGCTGACCTTCATTCCGAAGCCGGCGACGAAATACGCCTTCGCCTCGAACCTGAAGGGCTACGACATCGGCGGCGCCTGGTTCCCAGATCCCACAATGACATGGAACCAGCTTACCGACGCCGGCAAGTTCAATCTCTATCGAGGCCGTTTCACCAACACCGGGGCTAACATCTGGCGCCTGACAGATCGTGTCTTTGCCGGTGAAGCAGCGAGCAAGTTTGCTGGCGATGTCAATTCAGCCGATGGCGGCAATTCATGGGTGAAAAATCAGGCTGACTGCCCGTGGTATTTGCCAATCAATGCTGGGGTGCTGTGGACTAGCGGCGGGCATGACAGCACGGTAGCCAACAACTCACCTTACGGCTTCGTGGCCGCCGTCAAGACCAGCACTGTCACAGCAGCCGGCATCGGCTTTGGAGCAGCCATTGTAGCAGACCGGGCCAGTGAAAATGCCTGGGGCTATATCGCCGAGATCCAGAGAGAGGCCGGAACCAACTCCGTCTATGCCTTCGAGATCGACGTGAAGAACAAGGGCGCCAACGCGACCATCACGCCGAACGCGCAGGTCGTCGGCACCTATGGCCTGTGGGTGGTTGCCGGCGGCGACAACATATTCGGCGGCAGCGCTGCGAACCCTTCGACGGCCGGCCTTGTCTTCCTGAAGAATGCCCACACCTGGAATTCCGGCATCGTCTTCATGAAGGACAGCTTGACCGCTGGCGAAGCGATGGCCCTTTCATCGGAGGGAACCGGCGGAGCGCATCGGCTGAACTGGTACAATGCCGCCGGAAATGTCGTCTTCAACGTCGTCAGTTCCGCCACCGACACGGTCGCATGGAGCCTCAACCGCATCAACGGCAATCTCCAGGTCGCGGTCGGCGGCACGCAGGCCTTCGCCTTCAGCAGCGCCAGCGCTCCAGCCAACTCGCTGACATTTTCATCTGCCGCGACCACGGTTGCCCCCAGTGTCGCTTCGACCGGATCGGACACCAACATCGATCTGGCACTCGTCCCGAAAGGGACCGGGGCAGTCATCCCGACGACGAACGATGCTGCCGCGCTCGGCAAGGCTACCGTTTCATGGTCGGACCTGTTCCTTGCTTCAGGCGGCGTGCTGAACTGGAACAACGGCAACTACACCATCACCCACTCTGCCGGCTTGTTGTCATGCTCAGGATCATTCACGGCGGCCGGCGGCCTCTCTTCGCAGCAGAATATTCTTTCCGTGAGTCCCACTCATGGCATGGGGTATGCGACCGGTGCCGGCGGCACTGTCACGCAGGCGACGAGCAAATCAACTGGTGTGACGCTGAATAAAATCACCGGCCAGGTCACGATGAACAATGCAGCGCTAGCGGCCGGCACCATTGTGAGCTTTGTCCTGACGAACTCGGCCATCGCGGCGACCGACATCCTCGTCCTCAACCACATCTCCGCTGGCACGCCGGGCTCATACTCTCTGAACGCGCGGGCCGCTGCCGGATCGGCGACGATCGACGTTCGCAACAATACCGCTGGCTCTCTCTCCGAGGCCATTGTGATCAGCTACGCCGTCGTCAAGGCCGTCACGGCATAACGAAAGGAAATCGCATGGAACACGTTCTGAAGCTTACCGACGAACAGCTTGGCGTTGTCGGCGCCGCCCTTGCCGAACTGCCCTTCAAGATCGCTCAGCCCGTCATGGCGGCCATCCAGGCTCAGATTGCCGAGGCGGCAAAACAGCCTGAAGAGAATGGCTCCCGCCCTGATTGACCTTCAGTGACGAGCCTTGGGGTCTGCCAACTTGGCGGCTTCGTCAATCTGGTCACGTAGGCGCGCAAGGTCTTTTGCCTGGAATTCCAGCGGCAGGTCGGCGCCGGATTCCAGCCGGAGCAATATTGCTACGGTGCCATCGTCTTTCATCGCCAACTGAGTTCCGATCGCACGGATACCCTGCAAATCAGGGGTTCTTTCTGCCGGAAGGGCGGCAACCAGCTTCCCCATCTGGGCGGCGAGCGCCGCAATGGCGAGCGGCACACACTTGGGCGCGAAGTCGAGTTGGAATTTCTTTCTGTCAACCGAACCGAAGGTCACTGAGATCGTGCCGGCGGACCGGTCCACCCCAGATGCCAAGACCACTTCCAAGGTGGGTGCTTTCATTACGATCTCAGCCATTGTCCCTCTCATAGCTCCGCCCCGCGAAGGGCGCGCTTGAAAAATTAACCGATGAAGAGCATTGTTGCCAGCGGAGCTTAGCAACTCCCGCTGATGGCCTTTGCCGGGCCTAGGCAACCAGAGCGGTGGCGAGGCGATCCTTGCCGGGATCTTATTTGCCACCGAAAACGACCGTGCTGATTTGCCGTCAGCGCGACCGGCACCACTATGTCGGGAAGGCGACGGCAATACAATACCCGAAAGGGAAAGGCCGTCGCGCATGGTCTCTGGCCATGTTGCTAACTTCCCGGCGCCAGTGCTGACCGCTGGCACCAGGCCGTAGCAAGCCTGTAAATCCAGAGAACCCAAATGACTGCACATGTCAGAACTTTGAAGCCCTTCGCCTGTCCGAAGGGGATGGACCCACGCACGTGGCGGCAGACCATAGAGAAGGAACTCAACGCACTCTTCGACAAGGCCACGGCCTTAATCACCGCGCTCGATGTCATGGAGGCGGACAGCGAAGACCTGGAGGACGGCGCCGACGCTGAGCCGTGGCTGGGCTGGGGCGAACGCGGCCCACAGGCCACCATGTCTTTCCAGGATGGACGCGGAAGCCCTCACGACGACCGCGAGGAAGAGAACGAGCACGGCGGCGACATCAACGACGAGCGGCAGGGCGACGACGAGAGGGAGGCCGATCCGGCTGAGTATGATCAAGGCGGCTATATCGAGGGAGGGCTCGGGCTATGACCTTGGACGATCTCACCATTGAGCTAGACCACCTTGCCTCACTGCTCCATGTCCTCGTTGACAAGACGAGCGACTGCAGCACGAACCTGTGGAATCTACAGCAAGTGAACGCGCTCGCCACCATCGCGCGGGATATGGCCGACCGGAACATGGATAAACTGGAGCAATATCACCGGAGCCAGATCGCGGCAGAAAATCGCGCTGCCTGATCAATTGCCCTTCGGGGTGAGTTGTGCGGGTTGAAAACGAACCCGCACAAGCGATAGCCCGGCTGCTTTCGGTGGCCGGGCTATTTCTTCTTTTGGCGATTGTATGGCCGCTGGTTTGTAGGCTTCAACGAAATGCCTTCGCTGCTTGCCTTCCCCTGAACGGCGGCCGGCGTTCGCTCCATCTTAAGCGCGATCACCCGCGTTGGAGTATTTTCCTTCGCAAGTTGCTTTAGGGTGTTGATCTCCTTTGCCGTCCAAGGCGTCCGATGTTGCTTGGGTTCCTTCGTCACCACAGGCCTCCACATGTCGCAGTCATGTCGCACCGACTTGCCGATATTGGCTGGAATCCCTTGGAAATCAACGGGAGTAGTTTGCAACATGCTGCGACATGAAATGAAAAGAGCGGCCATCTCGACCGCCCTTCAAGTAATTGAATTTCTTTGAGAATTATTTGGCTGGGGAACCTGGATTCGAACCAGGACTAACGGAGTCAGAGTCCGTGGGTCTACCGTTAACCTATTCCCCAGCAGGCTCGGCCGGTGATGGACCGTGCGAAGCGGGCGGCTCAAGCGCCGCGAGCGCTGCCTTGTAGCCGCCGCCGGAAAATAGTCAACCCCGCGCCGCGTTTCAATCGCAGCTTTTGATCGCTCGGCCACATTGCGACGAAAAGGGCAGTTTCAGCTCTCGCTGCGGCCAAGCTGCGAGTGCTCGAAGAACAGCACCACGCAAAGCGCGATCAGCAGCGGGATGATCAGGTAGAACAGCCGGAACACCAGCAGCGCGGCCAGCACCCCGACCGGGTCCATATGCGAGAGGCCGGCGAGGAAGACCACCTCGAAGACTCCGAGCCCGCCCGGCGCATGCGAGATCTGGGCCACCGAGAACGACACCAGGAACACGCCGAGGATGACGAAATAGCCGGGATTGCCCGCCGCCGGCAGGGCAAAGAAGATGATCGCCGCCGCCGCCAGCAGCTCGACCGGGCCGATCAGCAATTGCCGCGCAACGATGGGCAGCGCCGGATAGTGAAGCTGGAAGCCGCCGACCTTGAGTGGCCGCAGATGCAGCCAGCTGCCGAAGACATAGGCCCCGACGAGGATCAGCATGGCAAGTCCGGCGGCGATCGCCATTCCGTGATGCGGCGTGCCGGAGAAACGATCGATGACCTCGGGTTCAAGCACCAGCACGAGGCCGCCGACGAATATGCTGGACAGCACGAAGGTGAACCAGCAGATCGCCACCAGAACGCCGATATCCTGCCCGGTCAGCCCCCTTGTGCCATAGGCGCGGTAGCGGATGACGGCCCCGGAAAACACCGAGCCGCCGATATTGTGCGACAGCGCATAGGTGGTGAAGGAGCACAGCGTGACGAACAGCCACGACACCTTCTTGCCGAGGTGCAGCAGCGCGATGTGGTCGTAGCCGGCGAGCGAGGCATAGGCGATCACCGAGCTCAGCGCCGCCAGGATCCAGCCGCGCGCGGGGATGGCGATAATGCCGGCCCAGACGTCGTCGATCGAGATGCCGCGCAATTCGTGCCAGAGCAAAAGCAGCGAGGCGATAACCGCCGCAATGCCGATGACCGGCCAGATGTAACGCCTCCAGTTCATGGCGTGGTCGTCATGCGTTGCAGCTCATTGTCCAGGCTGTAGCCCGCTTCCCGTTTCCTGTCCGCCTCATTTGAGACATGCCTGATCGAAGCCGGCTATTCAACTGGCAAGACATCGCACCGCTGGCGCCGGTTTCCAAAAATCGCCGCGGCGCTCTTGGTGATCCGGCGCGGCGCTGCTAGTCTGGCCGCAACTTGAAACAATGAAAGCGCCTGCAGCGTCCGTTCCCCGGTTCGCGCGGTGCCGGAAGGAACGACAGTGGAAGACCACGACACCGGCGCCCGTGCGCCGGAAGTGGGTGTGTCCAGGGCTTCGCCGCCCGATTCGGCGGGCCCATCCGCGGGGCGGCATCATGACCGCCATGCGGGGCAGGGCGGCAGGCATGCCCCGGGCGACGCCCAGCAGCAGAAAGGCAAGACCCGCAAGCGCCGCAAGCGCCGGCGCGGCCGCAAGGTTTTCGCCCGCGACGGCAATCAGGTCGCCACAGCGGGGCAACCGGCGCCCGGCGCCCGTGCGCCTGCCGCGCAACCGGCACCAGCCCCGCCTCCGCCTGCCGTGCAGGGCAGGCCGATGCAAAGTGGGCCGCGTCCGCCGCAGCACGAACTGCCTGTCTTCGCCGCGCTCGATCTCGGCACCAACAATTGCCGGCTGCTGGTCGCGGTGCCGACGCGCCACGGCCAGTTCCGCGTCATCGATGCCTTCTCGCGCATCGTCAGGCTGGGCGAGGGGCTGACCGCCACCGGCCGGCTCGGCCAGGCGGCGATGGACCGCGCCGTCGAGGCGCTGAAGGTGTGCGGCGAGAAGTTGCGCAACCGCAAGATCAGGAAGGCGAGGCTGATCGCCACGGAAGCCTGCCGCGCCGCCGAAAACGGTGTCGAGTTCCTCGAGCGCGTCGAGCGCGAGGCGGGGCTCAAGCTGGAGATCATCGACCGCCAGACCGAGGCCAGGCTGGCGGTATCGGGCTGCGGCTCGCTGGTCGAGCGCGACACCCAGGGCGTGGTGCTGTTCGACATCGGCGGCGGCTCCTCGGAGATCGCCCTGATCGATCTCACCGGCCACCGCTCGGCGCGGCTGGCCAACCACATCGTCTCCTGGACCTCGCTTCCCGTCGGTGTCGTTTCGCTGGCCGAGCGCTTCGGCGGTCGCACGGTGACCCGCCAGACCTTCACCGCCATGGTCGAGGACGTCGCGGCGCGGCTGAAGTCTTTCGATGGGCGCGATCGGCTGGCGCATGTGCTGGCCAGTCCGAAATTCCACCTGCTCGGCACCTCCGGCACCGTGACGACGCTCGCCGGCGTCCATCTCGACCTCGAACGCTACGACCGCCGCCGCGTCGACGGCCTGTGGATGGACCGCCAAAGCGTCGACCGCATGGTCGAGAAGCTGGTCGGCTGGGATTCCCAGCAGCGCGTCGCCAACCCTTGCATCGGCGCCGACCGAGCCGACCTCGTGCTCGCCGGCTGCGCCATCCTGGAGGCGATCCGCGGCGTCTGGCCGTCGGAGCGCCTGCGCGTCGCCGATCGCGGCCTGCGCGAGGGCATATTGAGCGAGCTGATGGCCGATGACGGCGTCTGGCGCAACGAGGGGCGCGGTCGCTGATGGCGAAGAAACCGGAAAAGCCGGGCGGCGGCATTCGCGTGCTCAAGACCCGCCTCAAGAAGAAGAGCGGCCTGAAGGAATCCTCGCGCCGCTGGCTCGAGCGCCACATGAACGATCCCTATGTGCAGCGCTCCAAAGCGGACGGATACAGATCCCGCGCGGCCTACAAGCTGATCGAGATCGACGACAAGCATCATCTCCTGAAGCCCGGCATGAAGGTGATCGACCTCGGCGCCGCGCCCGGCGGCTGGTGCCAGGTGGCGGCCGCGCGCACGAAGTCGACGGCGGAGAACCCGCACGTCGTCGGCATCGACTATCTGGAAATGGACGCCGTGCCGGGCGCCCCGGTTCTCTTCATGGATTTCCTCGACCCCGAGGCGCCGCAGAAGCTGTCGGAGGCGCTTGGCGGCCAGCCGGACGTGGTGCTTTCCGACATGGCGGCGCCCACCACCGGCCACCGCCGCACCGATCATCTGCGCACCATGCATCTGTGCGAGGTGGCCGCCGATTTCGCGCTCTCGGTGCTGAAGCCCGGCGGGCACTTTCTCGCCAAGACCTTCCAGGGCGGCGCAGAGAACGAACTGCTGTCGCTGCTGAAACAGAACTTCCGCTCGGTCCACCACGTCAAGCCGCCGGCCTCCCGCGACGAGTCGGTGGAGCTTTATCTGCTGGCGAAGGATTTTAAAGGCTAGCACCTTTCCCTTCTCCCCCTGTGGGAGAAGGTGGATCGGCGCGCAGCGCCGAGACGGATGAGGGGTGCTGGAAGAAACGAGGCGTTGGAAAATCGAGCAATTTTAGGCGCTTAGTTCTTCAGCGCGGTGATCCTTGCAGCACCCCTCATCCGACCTCGCTTCGCGAGGCCACCTTCTCCCACAGGGGGAGAAGGGAAGGGCAACTACTCCCCCGGCGACCTTGCCGGCTCCAGTGTCTTCGGCGTCGACAGCCGGCCATGTCCGGACACCGCGTTGCCGGCATCGGGCGCCAGCCGCATGAACGACAGCGATGCCACCGCCGACACCGCAGCGACGATGAAGAAGGCGGTGTGGAAATCGCTGAGCGTCAGCGGCCCGCCATGGATCGAGGTCGACACTTCGAGGATACCGCCGGCCAGCGCCACGCCGAGAGCGATCGACAGCTGCTGGAACACCGCCGTGATCGGCGTCGCCTTGCTGGTATCTTCGGCCGACACCTCGGCATAGGAGAGCGCGTTGACGCCGGTGAAGAACATCGAGCGGATGAAGCCGCCGACCAGCAATATGGCAAGCATCAGCACATAGGGCGTTTCGGGGGTGAACAGGCCGTAGATGGCGATCGACCCGGCCGCGACCAGCGAGCCCGAGATCAGCACCCGGCGGAACCCGGCGAGCCTGAAGATCAGCGCGGTGACGAATTTCATGCCGATGGCGCCGATCGCCGAGACGAAGGTGATCATCCCCGACTGGAACGGCGTCAGCCCGAAGCCGATCTGGAACATCAGCGGCAACAGGAACGGCACCGCGCCGATGCCGATGCGAAACAGCGAGCCGCCGAGCACGGACGAGCGGAACACCTGGTTTCGGAACAGCTCGAGAGCCAGCAGCGGATTTTGCGCCCGGCGCGCATGCAGCAGATAGAGAATGCCCGAAACCAGCCCGCCGGCCACGGTGATGAAACCGATCGCCGGCGGCAGATAGGGTAGGCTGACCACCGACAGGCCGAATACGATGCCTGATGCCGCGATCCCACTCAGCACGAAGCCGGTGAAGTCGAGCGGCGGTGTCTCGGCGGCATCCGTCTCCGGCAGGAAACGGGTGGCGAGCCAGATGCCGATGAGCCCGATCGGCACATTGATCAGGAAGATCCAGTGCCAGGTGAAATAGGTGGTGATGAAGCCGCCGATCGGCGGACCGACCAGCGGTCCGACCAGTGCCGGCACGGTCAGCCACGACATCGCCGCGACCAACTCGCCCTTCGGCGTGGCGCGTACCAGCACCAGGCGCCCGACCGGCGTCATCATGGCGCCGCCGATTCCCTGCAGGAAGCGCGAGACGACAAAAGCGGGCAGCGAATTGGATATTGCGCAAGCGACGGAGCCGAGGATGAAGACGGCGATCGCGGCGCGAAAGACGTTCTTGGCGCCGAAGCGGTCGGCCATCCAGCCGCTGATCGGGATGAAGATCGCCAGCGACACCAGATAGGCCGTCAGCGCCAGCTTGAGCGCGATCGGGCTGGTGTGGATGTCCACCGCGATCGCCGGCAGCGACGTCGCGATCACGGTCGAATCCATGTTCTCCATGAAAAGTGCGACCGCCAGGATGAGCGGAATGATGCGGTTCAAGGGAACGCGTCCAGGCTTCGAATCTTGTCGCCGACCGGGGGCAAGCCGACACGCAAGGGCGGTTATCACGCCTTGCCCCGGATGTCGCATTAAATTGCTGTCACTTTTGTGCGGCCGCAACACTTGGTGGCCCGCAAATGGCTGAGCGCAACACTTTGCGATCGACGCAACGAGCGGCTTTTCATCGGCCGCGGGACGTGTTACCAGCCAGCGCCAATCCTGAAAGGGAAGAAACGAGTCGGCGCTGTCCATAACGGTCCAGCGCTTTTTTGTATTCCCCAGGCTTTTTCGTGTTCGAAGGACTGGCCATGGCAAAAATCATCGAAACGTCCACCGGCGCGCTGGCGCTGACCTTTGACGACGTGCTGCTGCAGCCCGGTCATTCCGAGGTCATGCCCGGCGAGACCGACATCCGCACCCGCATCGCCGGCGACATCGACCTCAACGTGCCGATCCTGTCGGCCGCCATGGACACCGTCACCGAGGCCCGTCTCGCCATCGCCATGGCCCAGGCCGGCGGCATCGGCGTCATCCACCGCAATTTCTCGCCGGCCGAGCAGGCAGAGCAGGTCCGCCAGGTGAAGAAGTTCGAATCCGGCATGGTGGTGAACCCCGTCACCATCGGTCCGGACGCCACGCTCGCCGATGCGCTGGCGCTGATGCGCACCTACTCGATTTCGGGCATTCCGGTGGTCGAGAACGGCGGCACCGGCGGCCATACGGTCGGCCGGCTGGTCGGCATCCTGACCAACCGCGACGTGCGTTTCGCCTCCGACCCCTCGCAGAAGGTCTATGAGTTGATGACCCGCGAGAACCTGATCACGGTCAAGGAGAACGTCGACCAGGACGAGGCCAAGCGGCTCTTGCACAAGCACCGCATCGAAAAGCTGGTCGTCGTCGACAGGAAGGGCAATTGCGTCGGCCTCATCACCGTCAAGGACATCGAGAAGTCGCAGCTCAATCCGCACGCCACCAAGGATGCGCAGGGACGGCTACGCGCCGCCGCCGCCACCAGCGTCGGTGATGACGGCTTCGAGCGTGCCGAACGCCTCATCGATGCCGGTGTCGATCTCCTCGTCATCGACACCGCGCACGGCCACTCGCAGCGCGTGCTGGACGCGGTGACCCGGGCGAAGAAGCTCTCCAATTCGGTGCGCATCCTGGCCGGCAACGTCGCCACTGCGGAAGGCACGCAGGCGCTGATCGACGCCGGCGCCGACGCCGTCAAGGTCGGCATTGGTCCAGGCTCGATCTGCACCACGCGAATCGTCGCCGGCGTCGGCGTGCCGCAGCTTTCGGCGATCATGTCGGCGGTCGAGACGGCGCACAAAAAGGGCGTGACGGTGATTGCCGACGGCGGCATCAAATATTCGGGCGATCTCGCCAAGGCGCTCGCCGCCGGCGCCAGCGCCGCCATGATCGGCTCGCTGCTGGCCGGCACCGACGAGAGCCCGGGCGAGGTCTATCTGCACCAGGGCCGCTCGTTCAAGGCCTATCGCGGCATGGGCTCGGTCGGCGCCATGGCGCGCGGCTCGGCCGATCGCTACTTCCAGGCCGAGGTCCGAGACACGCTGAAACTGGTCCCGGAAGGCATCGAAGGGCAGGTTCCCTACAAAGGACCTGTGGCTGGCGTGCTGCACCAGCTTGCAGGCGGCCTGAAAGCCGCTATGGGTTATGTCGGTGGCCGCGATCTTGCCGATTTCCGGGAACGCGCCACCTTTGTGCGCATATCCAACGCCGGACTTCGTGAAAGCCACGCCCATGACGTCACGATCACCCGCGAAAGCCCGAACTATCCGGGCGGAATTTGATCAGGCCGCCGAGCCTGATCAACGGGATCGTTACACGCTTTGGCGCAACCTGACGGCGACGGCGCTTCGGCTGTCGCGGCACACCGCGGCACTCGCGTTCGTCACGCTGGCGGTCTTCGTCGCCATGACCCTGCTGGAATTCTTCTATTTCCGCCGCCTGAGCGGCGGACTGCCGTCGCTCGACATGCGCCTTGCCGGCTTCACGCCGGATGAGGGCATGGCTTGGCTCACCGCGCTTGGCCGGCGCGGCGGCGAGATCATCCTCGTCTGGCACTATCTGACCTTCGACCTCCTGTTCCCGGCGCTCCTGTCGCTGACCCTGGTCAGCCTCCTTCTGGCCACCGGACGCCGGCTGGCCAAGTTCCGGGCGATGGCCGCGCCGGCCCAGTCGCTGTTGGCGCTCGTGCTCGTGCTGCCCTACACGCTTGCCGACTACGCGCAGAATCTCGCCGTGGCGCGGCTGCTATCGGATTTCCAGTCGGCCAATCCCGATTCGCTCGCCTTCGCCTCTGCCCTGACCGTCACCAAATTCGCGCTGCTGGCGATCCCGGTGGTTGTCATTGCGGTCTTCTACCTCGCGGATCAGCGGCGGGCCGGGCAGGGCGGCGAGCGGCCGTGAGCCAGACCGCGATCTTCTGGCCGATGCTGGCGCACGTTCTGCTGGTCTATATCGTCTATCTCGTGATGGCCCGGCGCCGGTATATCGCCGTCAAGTCGGGCGAGGCAAAGGTCGGCCAGTACAAGGTCCGCACCACCGAGCCGGCCTCCTGCGTCACCGTCGCCAACAATCTGATCAACCAGTTCGAATTGCCGGTGCTGTTTCACGCGCTGTGCCTGGCGCTGTTCGTGACCAACGGCGTCAACTATCT
>NZ_RZOS01001309.1:0-514 GCF_004022605.1 Mesorhizobium sp. M4B.F.Ca.ET.089.01.1.1 | reverse complement strand
ACTGACGAGCGTCCTTGGTCAATTATAGTTTGTATATGGCATCATCTAGAATCTAGATGATTCAAGAACTTATTAGATTAGCGAATTGTAAGAGACTATTGGAGCACTACGCCCCTATTGCAGTCGAGTTCGCGCGGATGTGGACTGGCTTCGCGGCTTCATCTTTGTGCGAGCACCCAGCGGCCGATTCAGCTCATCGAGCGATCCCATTGTTCCTATGTGCAACTGTTGGCACCCTGAAGAACCAACAATTTTGCCTAGTCAGTCGAAAGCTCCTCCACTCGGCGGACGGGCGACCTCTTCATCGGTAGCGAGATATCCAGAGACGCTTGTCAGTTGCGCCCCGCTCGCAGGCTTGGATGTCGGCGTCGCCATGGGCATGCCTCTTCGAGATCGCGCGAGATACGCACCAACGTTGCCTCATCACCGAAACGGCCGACGATTTGGAGCCCGATTGGCAAGCCATCAGCGCTTTGGACCAACGGCAACGACACCGATGGATGCCCGCTAATAT
>NZ_RZOS01001308.1:0-515 GCF_004022605.1 Mesorhizobium sp. M4B.F.Ca.ET.089.01.1.1 | reverse complement strand
GTCCTGCCGGACATCTCCCCCACGAGGGGGGAGATTGGCAGCTTTGCCGCCGGCTCTCACCTTTGCGACCTTGGAGGTTGGCGAAGGCCGTCATGATTGCTGATCTCCCACCCGTGGGGGAGATGGCCGGCAGGACAGAGGGGGCGCGAAGGACCGCGCCTCTCAGATCAATCCACACCACCCACGAGCGCCCCATGCCCCGCTACGCCACCATCATCACTGCCGACGACGGAAGCGACACCGTCAGCGCCATCGGCATCTTCGAGGGCGCCGCCAGGCCGCTGCGCCCCGGATGCGTCGAGGAAGTCGCGCCGGGCGTGCTGATCGGCATGGTGCGCGGCGGGCCGGTCGACCCGGTCGGCGGTTTCGGTTTTCCGTTGGGGGCGCAGGGCGGTCGAATGATCGGCATCGCCAGGATGGCGAGGCCCGACAGGCGCGAGCCGGCCGCCGCCCCGATCGAAGCCGCGCCGACCGGCGCGGCGGCATCTGCCGAGGGCGCGGATGCGGGCGCGGAT
>NZ_RZOS01001307.1:0-516 GCF_004022605.1 Mesorhizobium sp. M4B.F.Ca.ET.089.01.1.1 | reverse complement strand
CCACAGCAATGCGCGCAAGGCTGGCCTTATCGATGATGCTCCAGGTCGAATAGGAGATCGGGAAGAACAGCAAGGTGATCAGCGGCAGGAAATACGCGACGTCAGCCCGCAGCGTACCGTTGACGATCGAGGCCGAGACCATAGCCGCGCAGTAGGCATAGATCGCAATGGTCATGGCAAGCATCGGCCGGTCGACATTGAAGCGCCGCCGCTTGGCTGCCAGCAGCACCACCGACCAGAGTGCGCCGCCATGAAAGACGAAGCTCACCACCGATCCCAGCACAGGTGGCGAAAAGAAACAGGCGATGGAGAAGTAGACAATTATCTGCGCGGGTGTGAGATGCCGCGGGAGCGATATGAACGGGTTCAAAGCCTTGTTTCGCAATCTTCCAGATTGTGAACCGATCGTTCTAAGGTTCCCGCTATCATGCTCTTGCACCCTTTTCCCGAACCGGTATAGCCGCTGGCTCCGGTATCCGATAGTGCAATGCCGCCGCGCCCCCCAACCGGCTGTAA
>NZ_RZOS01001306.1:0-517 GCF_004022605.1 Mesorhizobium sp. M4B.F.Ca.ET.089.01.1.1 | reverse complement strand
CTCGATGCCGGCATTCTCAAGCGTTTTCTGGAGGAGATATCGCGTTCCTGTTTGAGGAACAGAACGGTCGTTTTCGAAATTGCGAATGGTAACAGCACTCGCGCCGGAGCGGGCGGCGAGATCCTCTTGCGTCCATTTCAACAGCGCTCGTGCGGCGCGACATTGGGAAGAATCCATGCCGCAAACTGGTGATAACTCCCGAAAATCGCAAGCCTTTTCGGAAAACGTTGACAATGGCTTTCTAAAAACAGACAATCCTTTCGTTTTTAGAAAGCGACCGCACCGAGTGCGCGAACACCCGATGCGGCCTCACCAAAACCCCAGCTGTTAGGAGCTCGGATAATGGCTGATTCCGACAGTAGCATGAGTTCGTTTTTCGTCACCCGGCGGCGCTTGCTGGCGGGCACGGCCACGGCCGCGGCGGCGTGGCCCTTCCAGGTAAAGTCGCGAGCCGCCGAACTGACGGACGGCAGCAACGCGGCTGATCCTGCTCTTCGTCTGTGTGGCGACTGGCAAA
>NZ_RZOS01001305.1:0-517 GCF_004022605.1 Mesorhizobium sp. M4B.F.Ca.ET.089.01.1.1 | reverse complement strand
ATCGCGCAGACTCAGATTGGAGCGGAAGTAGCCAGATAGCACGGGCCACAATTTCGATCAGGTAGTTCGATCACACGTCATTTCGTCAGTATCGATTGTCGCGCATCTCGGAACCAGATCCGCCCTGCGTGTGAACGATCTTGAAACGAGATGATGTGGGACGACAATCGGTATTTGACCACTACCATTTAAATAGAGATTCTTTGGCCGCTCGCTTCCGCTGAGCTTGATAAAGCGCTGACATTAGCACGAAACAATGAATGGGAGGAGGAACATTTCATGTCGCAAGAACTCGAATATCTTAGCCGTTACGTCGCTGCGGGCCGCCTGAGCCGACGTGAATTTCTCGGCCGTGCGACGGCGCTCGGCGTTTCAGCGACGTTCGCCAATTCGATCCTCGCCAGCGCTGCGCGCGCGCAGGGGCCTGTCCGCGGCGGTATCACCAGGGGCGGCCTTAGTGGTGCTGGGGCAACCGACAGTCTCGATCCGGCGACGTCCTCGAAGATTATATCAAGAT
>NZ_RZOS01001304.1:0-519 GCF_004022605.1 Mesorhizobium sp. M4B.F.Ca.ET.089.01.1.1 | reverse complement strand
GATTGAAGGTATTGCCGACATCGGCAAAGGTGACAGAATTGCGATCGACGTCGAGATAGACGTTGGTCGGGTCATAAGCGAGTTCGAAATCGACGAAGGGCGAGTCTGTAAAGAGGCCTCCTGTCAGCCCGCCGTAGGTCCCGATCACGCCGCCAGCGGCGGTCAGAAGCGTGTAGCGGGTATCGACTGAGAAATGCCCGGCACCTTCACGCACCAGGTTGACGCTCGCTCCCTTGTTGATGGCGGCACTGCCGGCAACGTCGATGAGATCTGAAGCCTTGCTCGGTGCGATACCCGCCAAATAGGTCGACCCGGCCTGCTGCACGAAGTCACCGTTGACGGTGAGCACTGCAACCCCCTTGCTTGGATCGAGCACGCTGCCAGGAGCGACGGTGCCGCCTGCGCCAACCGTAAGAGAGCCGACTGCACCGATACCCGTAAGGGTACCAGTAGCCGAGACGCCTACCTTCGAAACAATGCGGCCATCGACGGCGAGTATGCCTCCAAGCACCTTGGTCG